>JBEANU010000210.1:0-4946 GCA_041165265.1 Bacteroidota bacterium
TTCAAAATAGGGGTTGCAATTTTTAAAATCAATTTCTGAAATAAAGTATGATGATAAATATTTTGTCCTTTACTTCTTTTATAGCAACTCATTAATGCCAATAAACTACCGCCATAGCCTGATTTAATGCATTGCCAATCGGAAAATAGTTGGGTTAATGATGCATGAGTATAAATGATACTGTGACGTGGTAAATCCCAATGAATCCAATGTTCTTTATATTTTTGAGCTGAGTAAGAATCGGCAGCAGGTGTATCAATCATCACAATACTATCTTTATGTGCTAAATTTTTTAAAACACTTTTATATTCATCCGGAAAATTTAAATGTTCAATTACCTGCGATGAAACAATTACATCAAACTTAGTAGATGTTGGTATTGCTCTGAAACTACAATTTATTCCCTCAATTCCTAATTGATTCAAATTTTTTATTGCTATATCTGATACATCTGAACCAAGTAATTTTGCATTCGGAAAAAGTTGTTTTACGCTCCATAAAAATGTACCACCACCGCAACCAACATCAATTAAACTAAATGAATCAGTGGGTTTATATTGGGTCATTAAAAATCGTAAATAAATACTTGGTGGATGGTATTTTAATCGAGATGGAATAATAACTGGTTTGGTTTGAAATGGATGATAATCTGACGATGGATAATAGGCACCTACTTCCTTTTCATCAATAAATGGATTTTGAAAATAAACTGAACAGTTATTGCATTGCCATAAATCAAATTTTAATTGAGTGGTTTGAAAAGAAATATCGGCCAATTGTTTAATAGCAATTTCAATTTTTGAATTTTTACAAAGCGGACATTTATTTAACATATTTAATAGTGCTTATTTTGAGGCGAAAATAATACTTTTGCATCATGACAAAATTTATTTCGGTTGATATTGATGGGATTTTAAATAATTACCCAATTTGTTGGCTTGAATTCATTAAAATTCAAACAGCAAAATCATTCACATCAACTATTGAAGCAAAACTGAATTTGGGTGACGATGTTTATAAAGAAATAAAACACTTGTACCGAACTAGTGGATACAAAAGTAAATTGCCTGTTCAACCTTTTGCAGCCTTGGCAACTAAAATTATTGAATCAAAAGGTTATTCAATAGTTATTACAACATCAAGGCCATTTGATAAATACGATGGGTTGGAAGAATTAACTAAACAATGGTTGATTAATAATTCAATTACATTTCATCATTTACACAAAAAACAAGCTGATTTATTAGATAAATTTCCTTCAATTATTGCTCATATAGATGATGAATTTGATCATACATTAATTTTTTTAGAAAAGAATATCACGGTTTTTTTAACCAGCGATTTATCTGTAGTTCAAAATTCTAAATTCAACCAATCACCTTTAATTAAGCAGGTTAACAATATTCTACAATTTGCTGAAGAACTCCCAAAAAATGATTGAACATTTTAACTTACATAATCAATTAGTAGAAAAACCTTTTTTTAGTGTTTGTATTGAAACAAAAGATAGAGGCGAAACTATTTTTAGAGCTCTGGAAAGCATTGCTCATCAAAGTTTCAGGAATTTTGAATGTGTAATAGTTGATAATTGTAGTAAGGATAAAACCATACATGAAATTCAACGATTTATTGAAAGTACAAGTTATAAAGCAAAGCCTTTTGCTATACAATTGTATCAAAACAAAAATCAAATATCAGAACTTGAAAATTGGAATAGCCCGTTAAAAATGGCAAAAGGAAATTATATTGCAATTTTAGAAGGCGATGATACTTTTGCAAATATTAATCATTTACAAAATGCTTTTTCGGTTTTAACATCAACCGAAAATATTGGTGTTTATGCCACCGGAAGTCAACGTGCCAAACGACCTTGGAGTGGATGGAAATCAGCACAGGATTATTTTTTATTCAATTACAAAATTGAAAATGTTAGCCCACCTTCTGAAACTATTTTTATCAGAAAAAATAAAAATGAGGAACCTTATTTTTTTGATTCAATTAATAATGAATACGCTCCTGAATTACAACTTTGGCTACAAATAGCAAATGATGGATTTGATGCTTATCATACAGATACACAAGATATTTATCGTGAACCAGGTACAGGCAGCACAAGTTATAAATGGAAATTTTTTAAAGATAAATTTTATATATTATCTACCTTTAAAAATCATAAATGGGTAACTGAAAAGCATTTTAATTCATCCGTTAAACATCAAGCTATTCAAGTATTGCGCCGCTATGTAATTGGTAAGTCAGATAGTAAACCAATGGCAGATGAAATATTAACTGAATTTAAAAAACTTGAAATCAGTAAGTCATTTCAATTTCATTTAATTTTGGTAAATATTATAGTGAACTTAAACTTGTATAAAATTTATAGAAAATTAAAATAAGCCCATTAAGTAATAATAGTAAATAATAAATTCGTTTATAAACCAACAATCTTTTCAGATATTCGCAAAAAAAACAATCAATGAAACAACGATTAATTCAACATGCATTAGCAATTGTAGCAGGTATAGTGTTATTATCCATTTATTTTTCACCAGTTTATCAAGGCAAAGTATTGCAATCAAGTGATAATATTCAGGCGCAAGCCATGCAACATGAAAGGCTTGAACATCTTGCCAATACAGGTAAAGAAGCACTTTGGACAAATAATTTATTTAGCGGAATGCCAACTTTTATGATGGGGATTTATTACAACAACCCAGGCATTATTTATTTAACTATGCCTATTGAAAAATTTTTTAAAACACCTGTTTCATTTGGCGTATATTATTTTTTAGGATTTTACTTTTTGTTGTTTGTAATTGGCTTCAGTCCTTGGATGTGTGCTTTAGGGGCCATCGTATTTTCAATGGGTTCATATAATTTTGTGATATTAGAAGCCGGGCATTATACCAAAGCTCGTTGTATTGGGCTATTGCCAGTAATTTTAGGTGGCATAATGATGTTGTTTCAGCGCAAATATTTAGCAGGTGCGGCTATCACAGCTTTTTTCCTTTATTTTCAAATTAAATCAAACCATCCTCAAATAACATATTATATGTTTTTGATGTTAGGCTTTTATTTTTTATACCAATTAATTGAAGCGGTACGAAACAAACAAATAAAAAATTTAATCATCAGTGTATCCATATTTGTTGGGTCAATGGTTTTGGCTGTAGCAGCTAATTACACTCAGTTATGGGTTACTTATGAATACACAAAAGATACCATGAGAGGCGGAAGTGAATTGGCAGAGTTCAGCAAATCAGGTACAAAAAATACCAAAGGTTTAGATCAAGGTTATGCATTCAATTGGAGCTATGGCAAGTTGGAAACGCTTACAATTTTAATTCCTGATTTATTTGGAGGTGCATCAAATGATAAACTTAAAGATGATAGCAAAGTGTACGAAGCGCTTACCAGTCAAGGCGTTCCTAGTGATCAAGCAGAAGGGTTTGCACGTCAGTTGCCAGTTTATTGGGGTCCTAAAGTTCAAGCAAGTGCAAGTGCTACAACCAGTGGCCCTGTGTATATAGGAGCCATTATTTGCTTTTTATTTTTATTGGGCATTTTTGTAATTAAAGATAATTATCGTTGGTGGATTTTTGGGTCGTCAATTTTAGCAGTGATGATGGCTTGGGGTAAATTTCTTTTGCCATTTAACAGTTTTTTATTTGAGCATTTACCAATGTATAATAAATTTAGAACAGTTGAAATGAGTATGGTTGTGTTAGAAATTACATTGCCACTTTTTGCCATGCTTACTTTGAAAAAAATAGTGGATGGTGATGTAAAAAAAGATGATTTATTAAAAGCCTTAAAATACAGTACAATAGGCATTGGGGTGCTATTGTTGGTATTTGCTATTATGCCATCTTTGTTTTTAAGTTTTGATGGCAAAAATATGGATGAATCATTAAAAGCAAATTTGCAAAACTATGGTCAGCCATTTGTTGAAAAAATAATGAATGCATTAAAAATGGATAGAGAAACCATTGCAAAAAATGATGCATGGCGCTCATTAATTTTTGTGTTGATTGCCGCCGCTTCAATATGGGCTTATGTTACCGATAAAATAAAATCGATGATAATGGTTGCAATAATAGGTGTAGCATCATTAATTGATTTATGGAGTTTGGATAAAAGATATTTGAATGATGATAATTTTAGAGATGATGAAGCATCAGCCAATTATGCTGAAACTGAAGCTGATGTGCAAATATTACAAGATAAAACCTTGAGTTATAGAATCTTTAATTACAACAATCCTTTTAACGATGCCATTCCTAGCTATCATCATAAAAACATTGGTGGCTATAATCCTGCAAAATTAGCACGATATCAAGATTTAATTGATAGTTGTATTTCAAGAGGTAATCAAAATGTGGTGAATATGCTTAATGCAAAATATTTTATTGGCAAGGCTCAAAACGGAAAAGATATTGCTCAATTAAATACAGCTGCAATGGGCAATGCATGGTTTGTTGATAGCTTAAAAGTTGTGAATAATGCGCAAGAAGAAATAGTAGCTATGAAAACTTTAAACCCAAAATCATCAGCAGTAATTGATGCATCAAAGTTTAAGGAAAATACTTCACAATTAATTTTTAGTAATGATTCAGCAGCAAATATCAGCCTTACAAAAAATGATTTAGATGAATTAACTTATGAATCAAAAACTTCAAAACCGCAATTAGCAGTATTTAGTGAAGTATATTATGCAGATAAAAATCATAAAGGATGGCAGGCTTATATAGATGGAAAGCCTGTGGAGCATTTTAGAGTGAATTATATTTTAAGAGCCATGGTAGTGCCTGCAGGTAATCATAAAATTGAATTTAAATTTGAACCAAAACCATTTTTTGAAGGTCAAAAAATATCATTTATCGGTTCAATACTAATGGTTATTTTATTACTTACGGCTATAGTGATGGAGGTTTTAAAATTAAAAA
>JBEANU010000211.1:0-4150 GCA_041165265.1 Bacteroidota bacterium
TTTGAACTAAATTTAATAAATAAAACAATCAGTAATAATATGGGGCTTAAAAAAAGCAATCCAACAAATGAAAATAGTATATCAAAAAGTCGTTTAATCATGTATTTGTAATTATAGAAATGTATTGCTACTAGCAAAATTTAAAAAGTGTACTCATTATTTTTACCAAAGAAAAATTTGGGAATAAACCACGATGCTTTTAAACCAATCATACCATCAAACCGTTTATCACGGCCAGATAAACCAGTATCAAAATTTATGTTACGTTGTCCTTTTGTGAAACCTGCCATAAAATCAATTCCAATTTTATAATTTACCAAATGATTACGGCTCATGTGGTAATAATAAACTGATGGTCGTAAACCTAAGCCATTGCTTAATCTATCATATCCAACTTTATAATTTGATGATAATTGGGTTACGTTATCGCCTAATATTTTTATCCGATGTTCAAAAAAACCAGCACTCAACCAAAAGCTTAAACCTGAATTTTTATTAGATGATACTATTTTTGAAATATAGCCAAAAGTAGGCCCTACAAAATAGGCACGTTCATATAATCTAATTTCAGCATAACCGCCATCATCAGTAATAATATTGCCATCAGGTGTTGAAATATTTTTAAACAAATTGTTTTCTTTTACATTGTTCCCAAAATAATAATCAAAACCACCACCCATTAAAAACCTTGATTTTGTTTTATAATAAACAGTTATTCCTACTGATTTTGAAATACCAAATCGATTATAAAAATTGCCAGTTGGTAATTGTGCACCAATATCTAAACTAACGCAAAGTGCCTTTAATGCTGAATCAGGATAAATTCGTTTGTATTTTCGTGGAGCATTTTCATGTTCCTTTTTTTTGCTTACACTTCTTTTTTGATTATCAAATTGAGCTTTTGTGGTAAGGTTGGCTAATATTAAAAGAAGTAGTACAAATAAATATTTTTGCATGGTAATAATTTGATGAGTTAACGTAGTTTTTAAAATTATAGTTCAATATTTCCTTCAAATACAAATTGTGCATCGCCACAAAGCCATACGCTTTTAAAATTTTGGGATGATATTTTTTCACATTTTACCTCTAATTTGCCACCTAAAGTATTTAGTTGGATGGTGTAATTCCCGTCGATTAATTTATTTTTCAAAATGGTACAAATGGCAGCAGCTGTGGCTCCGGTGCCACATGATAAAGTTTCGTTTTCAACCCCACGTTCATAAGTTCTAATATTTATTGTATGTTGATTTATTTGTTCCACAAAATTCACATTAATTCCTTTGCCTAAATATTCATTGAATGATTGAACTTTTTTGCCTTCATCGTACACATTAATATTATTTATTTCCGATGAAAACTTTATCAAATGCGGTGATCCTGTATTTATCTCAAAAACTGATTCATTTATTTTTGAAATAGTTTCAATATCATTCATTTTTAACTCAACTAAATTATTGTTTTTTATTTTTGCATGATGCAATCCATCAACTGCATTAAATGATGTATCAGTTGAAATAATACCTAATTTTTGAGCAAATGCAACTATGCTTCTGCCACCATTACCACACATTGTACTTTGCTTTCCATCGCTATTGGCATACCACATTTCAAAATTTGAATGTGTACTGTTTTGTAGTAAAATCAATCCATCGGCGCCAATTCCAAATTTTCTATCACACAATTTTTTTATTAAATCAGTGTTTTGTGAATTAAATAAATTGGCTCTATTATCTATCATAATAAAGTCGTTGCCGGTTGCTTGATATTTATAAAACTTCAATTTTATTTTTTTAATTAATTGCAAATGTAGGTAAGCTTTATTTAACAAATTTTCAATTTCATTTATTTTGTATTAACACCTAAAAGTTGCCTGTAGATACTTTATGATTTTACATTTGCGTATTATCTTTTTAAAAATATATTTATTGAAAATTAATTACACTTTTTAAACAACTAAATTTTATCAAAATGAAAAACAGTAAATTAAAATTGTATTTATCAGTAGCAATCATCAGTATTATTACTACATTACTAACATTTGGGCTTACCAATTTGGCCACCCAATCAAAGTTTGCAAATAAAATTAACTTGAACTCACCTTCGCAATTTGCTAGTTTTAACAATACAGCAATAAATGGTAATGTAAATTTTATTCATTCAGCAGCAGTAGCAACACCAGCTGTTGTGCATATTAAAACTGTAGTGCAACCACAACAACAAACCAACCTAAGATTTAATCCTTTCGGAAATATATTTGGCGATGATTTTTTTGGTAATTCACCATATCAAATGATGCCTCAACAATCAAGTGGGTCAGGCGTAATTATATCGTCTGATGGTTATATTGTAACCAATAATCATGTGATTGATAATGCTGATAAAATTGATGTTGTGCTAAATGATAAACGCACATTTTCAGCCAAATTAATTGGCAAAGATCCATCAACTGATTTAGCACTTTTAAAAATTGAGGAAAAAGAATTACCATTTATTTATTTTGGAAATTCAGATTCAGTAAAAGTAGGAGAGTGGGTATTAGCGGTTGGTAATCCATTTAATTTAGAATCAACCGTTACGGCTGGAATTGTATCAGCCAAAGGCCGAAATATTAATATTATTAAAGATAAAACTAATACTGCCATTGAATCTTTTATACAAACCGATGCTGCTGTAAACCCTGGCAATAGCGGTGGTGCATTGGTTTCAACTAATGGTGAACTGATTGGAATTAATTCTGCAATTGCAACACCAACGGGTACTTACGCTGGCTACTCATTTGCAATACCGGTGAACATTGTAAAAAAAGTAATTGATGATTTAACAAATTATGGCGTTGTTCAACGTGCATTTTTGGGAATTAATCCTGAAGAAATGACCGATGAAATTGCTGAAAAAAAAGGTTTAAAAAATTTGAAAGGTGTACATGTAAATAAAATTACTGACAATGGTGCCGCCGCCGCCGCAGGATTATTACAAGGTGATATTATTACAAAAATTGATTATAAAAATATTTCATCAGTGCCTGAATTGTTAGAAAGCGTTGGTAGTAAACGCCCTGGCGATGAAATTAAAATTGAATATATTAGAAATGGAAAAACTGAAACATCTAACGTACAATTAAAAAACAAGGAAGGCAACACAAAATTAATTTCAAAATCTGATATGGAAAGTGAGGCTTTTAATTCATTAGGAGCATCATTTGATGAGTTAAATAGTTCTGAAAAATCAAAATATAAAATTGAAAACGGAATTAAAATTTCATCCATTCACCCAAATGGCAAATTTGCTCAAACTGATATTCCTGAAGGATTTATCATCACCAAAGTGAATAAAAAACCAATTGTATCAATGAATGATTTAAAAGAATCATTAAGTAATGCAAAAGGAAATATTATGATGGAAGGAATTGTACCAGGCTATCCAGGCAAATATTATTTTTCATTCAACCTATAAAACTTTATATCTTTAACCAATAAAAAAAATAGCATGAAAAAACAGTTTGCATTTTTAGTACTTACATCAATCGCCTTATCAAGTTTTGCACAAGTAAAGCCATTAGCGCCACGTAATCAAGCAGCAGCTCAAACGGCTCCAGCTGTTTCAAGGCAAGCTGATAATCCTAACGCAGCTATTTTTAAATTTGTTACTACTAATCATGATTTTGGAAATGTTCCTGAAGGGCCAGCTGCAATATTTGAGTATGAATTTACAAATGTTGGTCATGAACCTTTGGTGATTGCAGATGTTCAAAAATCATGTGGTTGTACCACTCCAGATTGGACAAAAGAACCAATTTTGCCCGGCAAAAAAGGAAAAATTATTGCAAGTTTTGATACAAAAGGTAGAGTAGGAAATTTCAATAAAACAATTACAGTGGTTTCAAATGCGCAGCAAAGTAATTTTCAATTATCCTTTAGTGGTATTGTAATTGCCGCACCACCAACTACTTTAGAGAATGGTTCATTGAATGAAATAAAAGTAGGTAATACACCTCATTAATTTTTAATCAAATAATATTAATCCCTTTTGACTAAAATCAAGAGGGATTTTTTATTTATAATTGTTTTAAAAATTATCTTAGCAGTTCAAATTCATTTATCTGAAATTCAATTCAAAATTATTAAATTATTCACTTAAAACTGCCATTGCA
>JBEANU010000212.1:0-4052 GCA_041165265.1 Bacteroidota bacterium
TAGCACAAACCCAACAACATACTTTGATAATGATTACCATGTGTTTGTTTGTAGGTGCAATGGGTAAATCAGCACAGTTACCACTTTACACTTGGTTGCCTGATGCAATGGCAGGGCCAACACCAGTTTCAGCATTAATACATGCAGCAACCATGGTAACAGCAGGTATTTATATGATTGTAAGAAGCAATGCCATTTTCATTGTAACACCATTTACAATGGAAGTAATTGCAATTGTTGGATTAGCAACTGCTTTATTTGCTGGCACAATTGCCATTTATCAAAAAGATATTAAAAAAGTATTGGCATACTCAACCGTAAGTCAATTAGGCTATATGTTTTTAGCATTGGGCGTTGGTGCATTTACAAGCGGTATGTTTCATTTAATGACACATGCTTTTTTTAAAGCTTTATTATTCTTAGGTGCAGGTTCAGTAATTCATGCTATGAGTGGCGAACAGGATATTACTAAAATGGGTGCTTTAGCAAAAAAAATCCCAATTACATTTTACACATTTACCATAGGTGTTTTAGCCATTGTAGGCTTTCCATTTTTAAGTGGATTCATTTCAAAAGATGAAATTTTAGTAGCCGTTTACAATCATAATAAAGTATATTTTGTGCTTGCATTTTTAGGAGCTTTGATGACCACTTTTTATATGCTTAGAATGTATTTTATGACGTTTTTTGGTTCATTCAGAGGTACACACGAACAAGAGCACCATTTGCACGAATCACCAATTTCAATGACATTACCACTAATTATTTTAGCTCTATTAAGTGTTGTTGGCGGTTGGATTCAATTACCATCATTACTTCATTCATCACCCCATTTAAATCATTTTTTAGAAACAATTGTGAAAGCAAAAGAAGAAGCCGAAGATTCTACTTTTGGCTTAATCATGATGGGTGCTTCGGTATTAGCATTAGTTATCATTTTCATAATCACTCGTAAAAAATTCTCAGTAAGTAATTATGATGGCGAATATAAAGGCGTCGGAAAATTATTGGAAAATAAATATTATGTGGATGAAGCCTATGAATTTTTATTCGTAAAACCTACTATGGCAGCATCAAAATTATGGCATCAATATTTTGATAATAAAGTAGTGGATGGCTTAGTATTTATGACAGGCAAGTTTGTTACCTGGAGTGGTACTACTTTAAAATATGTTCAAAATGGTTTAACAGGGTCATATATTTTTATGATGGTGTGTGCCATAGCCATTATATTAGGCCTAAACTTGATGAGAATTTTTCACATTTGGTTTTTTTAATTAAATAAATTTATTCGATAATAATGATTCCAATTTTACTTGTACTTATTCCATTAATCAGTGGTATAGCTTTATTATTTACTAATAAACCTATTAGTAAAACCATTGCCGTAATAAGTAGTTTACTTAGTGCTTGCATTACCATAATTGCTTCCGTTTTTTATTACTTCAGCCTCAATTTAAATATGTTGGATGCACATATTTCAATTGCAAAAATTAAATTTTTATTTACACTTTTTGAAGATGGAAATAATTTAGCCTTAGCAATGGTTTTACTAACCAATATTTTATACCCCATTATTTTACTTACTTCAAATAAAAATATTAAAAACGTAGGTGCATTTTATGGCTTAATGTTGTTGATTCAAGCAGGATTAGTTGGTGTATTTGAAGCCCAAGATATAATATCATTTTATGTATTTTTTGAGATGGGATTAGTGCCAGCATATTTCTTAATTGCACTTTGGGGCAGTGGTGATAACAGGGCGGATATTGCCTTTAAGTTTTTAGTATATACTTTATTTGGTAGCTTAATCATGTTGGTTGCAATTATATATTTAATCACCAAATCAGGTATGGGATTTCATACTGATTTTGGAACATTAATGCAAACCGCCCGAGCATTTAATCATACTACACAACTGCAAATTGCAGGTATGTTTTTGTTAGCCTTTATGATAAAAATGCCTATGTTTCCGTTTCATACATGGCAACCAAAAGCATATTCAGCAGCCCCAACATCAGTTACCATGGTACTTTCAGGATTAATGGCTAAAATGGGCTTGTATGGTATTATTCGATTGATAATGGCTCCTTTTCCATCCGCTTATCACAGCTTACAACCATATATGGTTTGGATAGCCATTTTTGGAGTGATTTATACAGCAATTATTGCCATCAGAAAAGATAATTTAAAAGCATTATTAGCCTATTCATCCATATCGCACATGGCTTTGATGGCGGCTGGTGTTTTTTCCTATAATATCACCAGTTATGAAGCAAGTATTTTGCAAATGTTTAATCATGGTATTATTGTAGTGGGTTTATTATTTGCAGTTGAATTAATTTACCAACAAACAGGCACTTATAAAATTAGCGAATTAGGTGGTATTGCTGCCAAAGCCCCAAGATTAGCCACCTGTTTTTTAATAGTATTATTAGCATCCGTAGGATTACCTTTAACAAATGGATTTGTAGGAGAGTTTTTGTTATTAAAAGGCATTTTTCAGTTTAACCACATTCAAGGATTAGCAGCCGGAGTTACCATTATTTTAGGCGCCGTATATATGTTTAAAGCCTATCAATACAGCATGTATGGCAATACCAACCAAACAACTGAAAATGTAAAAGATATTTCGATAAATGAATTATTAATTTGGGCTCCGATAATTGCATTGGTGATAATATTGGGTGTGTTTCCGAATTTGTTTTTGAATTTGATGTTTTAAAAAGATAATATGTAGATAAATTTTGGATATGATGTGTATTCAACGCCAAAGGGGTTGCAGGTTTATAGCAAATAATCAACCTATAAACATACCGTTCCGTAGGAGTGGAACAAATATCCAACACGTAGTTTATTGAAATTGGATGAATTTATTTTAGAGTACAAAAATTTATAAAAATAAAATGTTGTTAGATTTACAAATAGCAGGAAGTTTTTTTGCTGAATTACAATCCAACCCTATCATTGCTTTGGCTTTGTTTGGTGTAATAAGTATGTTTTTAGGAGTATTTCCAAAAACTAAAGATTGGATATTAACCATTGGTTTGTTCGGATTATTAGCTGCCTGGAGCATAGTTGTATTAAATTGGAATACCCACATTCCACACTTTAATATGCTAACCTTTGATAATTTTTCATTAGCTTTTTTAGCGGCTGCTATAGTATTTACAATTTTAATTTTTTTAATTACAGATCATAAAGAGTATGAAGATTTTAGCCATCGTACTGAGTATTACGCATTGTTTTTCTTCAGCCTTTGCGGTGTAGCATTGATGCTTACTTTCAGCAATTTATTAATGTTGTTTATTGGTATTGAAATACTTTCAGTTTGCTTGTACATTATGGCAGCCTTCCGTAAAAAAGATTTATTGAGCAATGAAGCATCTTTAAAATATTTTTTAATGGGGTCATTCATTACAGGTTTTTTATTATTAGGCATTGCCCTAATTTATGGAACTACAGGCTCATTTGATTTACCCACTATCCATATTAAAGCTAAATTATTAGGCAATCAAATCAGTCCGTTATATATATGCGGAATAATTTTACTAATTATTGCAATGGGCTTTAAAGTAAGCGCCGCTCCGTTTCATTTTTGGGCACCCGATGTATATCAAGGAGCACCAACAGCCACCACAGCCTATATGAGCACAGTAGTTAAAATAGCAGGCTTTGGAGCTTTTTATAGATTAATGTATGGTGCATTTGAATATAGTATAGGTATTTGGTCGGCCACCATTATTGCTATGGTAGTATTAACATTATTAATTGGAAATTTAGTAGCCACTAGGCAGCATAATTTTAAACGGATGATGGCTTATTCATCCATATCACATGCTGGCTTTATGTTAATGACAATATTATGTGCCGCAGGTGCTCAAAATGGTGCCACCTCTAATTTATTATTATACGTAATAGGATATGGTGCGGCATCAATGATTGTATTTACTGCACTTCAATTGGTGCATTACAATACTGGTTCAGATGAATTGGAAGCATTTAGTGGTTTATCAAAACGAAATCCATTTTTATCAATCGTGTTGGTAATT
>JBEANU010000213.1:0-7723 GCA_041165265.1 Bacteroidota bacterium
TTTGGATGGGACTTTGCGCCTAGATTTTTAGGTTGTGGGGTTTGGAAGAATGTTAAGTTGGTAGGTTGGAATTTTATTTACTTTAAAGATATATTTTTGAATGTACAAGACATTTCAAATGATTCAATAGTAAAATTGGGATTTATTCTAAACTTTGAAACGACACCGTTTAATTGGGAATGTCAATTTTCAAAGTATTTGAAAATTCAAATTAAAAATGGGGATATGAATCATGAAATCAGAAAGATGTGCCCCCCTTCATATACACATCATGAAATTAGAGATACTTTTTTTTGTATTTACAAAAAAAAATTATGGAATGTTTCTGACTCTATTGCAAACTTAGATAGTTTTCATATATCAATTTTTGTAGATGATACATCTCAAAATTTCACGATTAATATTCCAATTAGGAAAGTTGAATTAGTGCAACAAAAAGATTCTATTGGCGAATCATTTTATTTTAAATTGAATGGAAAACCAATTTTTATTAAAGGCGCAAATTGGGTTCCTGCTGATGTCTTTTTACCACGAGTTTCCCATGAAAAATATCGCAATCTTCTAACAGCTGCAAAAGAAGCAGGCATGAATATGCTTCGGGTTTGGGGTGGTGGAATTTATGAAGATGAATATTTTTATCAGCTCTGTGATTCATTAGGTATAATCGTTTGGCAAGATTTACCATTTGCATGTTCAATGTATCCTCCCCCTTCTAAAATTTTTGATTCAATTCCAGATATTGATTCTATATCAGGTGAAGTATTAGGATATGAGGCAATCGAACATAAAATATTTAATGAATTTAAGAAACAAAATATTTATAAAACTGCATTTTTATGTGGCAATAATGAAATTGACGAAGGTTGGAAAAATTGGGGTTGGCAGCAACAATATCATTATTCAAAAAAAGATAGTACAGAAATTTGGAACAACTACAAGGAATTGTTTGAAGAGTTTATTCCAAATACTTTAAAAAAAATGGGTTGTGATATTCCCTACATTCCATCTTCTCCTAAATTTGGTTGGGGACACAAAGAAAGTTTAACTGACGGAGATAGTCACTATTGGGGCGTTTGGTGGGGAATGGAACCTTATGAAATGTATAAAAAACGGGGACCTCGTTTTGCCAGTGAATATGGTATGCAAAGTTTACCTTGTTTAGCAACGATTAGAAAATTTGCACCCGATTCATCATTAAGAATTAATTCTGTTGCCTTACGCAATCATCAAAAACATCCAACAGGTTTTGAAAATTTAGATGGTTATTTGAAATATTATGGCTTCAAAGTAAATGGCGGATGGGTAAAAGGCAGAAAAGTAATTGAAGAATATGGCAAAGGAAATCCTGATGAAGTGGATAAACCTGACAGGTTTCAAAAACCTGTCAGGTTAGAAAACCCAACTATAAAAGAATTTGAAGATTACATCAATGCTACACAGCAATTACAAGCAGATGCTTTGAGAACCGCTATCACAGCCCACATGCAAGCGCAGCCAAAATGTATGGGAACAATTTTATGGCAATTGAATGAACCTTGGCCCGGTGCAAGTTGGAGTTTGATTGATTATTATGGCAATAAAAAAAAGGCGTATTACGAAGTGCAGAAATTATTTAAAGAAAAAAAATAATTTTATTTCGTTTTAATAACAATAGCCGCACTTTTATTCAAATCATTATTCAAATCATAGCGTTTTTTATTTCCATCAATTGATAAAATTATACTGGTAGTATTGGGTGGTTGGCTTCCTAAATTATGGGCAACAATTACTATTCGGTTTTCAGAATTAGGTTGTAAATTAATTTCTACTGTTTTTTTGTCAGCAGTTAAAATGTAGTTATTGATTACTTCAACATCATTTACATAAACTGAAATTTCATCACCATCAACAATGCCATGATCAAAAACTGAAATGGAGGCTTTGTTGTTTTTTGTTTCTAAAAATATTTTATCATTTATTTTTCTGTTTAATTTTTCTGATAAATCAGTAGTTGAAATTGTTTGCAAACTTTGTTGTTGTAAAGTCATCATGCCATCGCCCCATGAACCTGCAAAAATATGTCCGGCGGTATCAACGGCAACTGTTGCAAAAACTGAATTATTTTGTTTTTGATCGGTTAATGAAAACCAATTCAAACCATCAAATCGCATTAAACTATTGCGTTGTGAGGATAGATAAATATTGTTTTTATTATCCATATAAAAAGCATGTTTAAAATATTCTTTTGATGGATTTGAAGTTTTATTTTTTAAAAATTTAGTAGCTGATTCTTCAAAAATTTCCCAATTTTTTCCGTTCCATTTTTGCAATGTGCCACTCGGAAATGTTGCACACCAAATATTTCCTTGAGCATCGGTGGTGATACCAAAGGCAACTTTTTGCTTTTTTAATGTTGAATCAATAATTATTTTTTTAAAATTAATTTTATCTGATGAAAAATAAATTCCTTTTCCTGTACTCATCCACAAATTATTTTCTTTATCAAAACAAATGCTTTCAATGGCATATTTTAAAGCATTATCACCACCCCAAATTTTTTCAAACACATTATTTTTAAGCTTAAATAAACCTTCATTATAGCTTCCTACAAATACATTTTCAAATTTATCAATTCCTAAACACAATACAGTATTTGTAGTTCCAATTTCAAAATGAATAAATGATTTTCCATTAAATTTATCAACTCCTTTTTGATTGGTAGCACACCATACATTTCCTTTACTATCTGTTTTTATTTCATTGATAAAATCAGAACTAATAGCAGAATTTTTGGTATTGAAAGTTTGCCAATTTTTACCTGTAAATTTTGTAATACCACCGCCCCAAGTGGCTACCCATTTATCTTTTTGATTAGGCATTAATAAAATATCGGTCACGTTATTATTGGGTAACGGCGAATTGTATTGGGTGTAAAAAAAACTGGAATCTTGCTGCGCAAAAGCAATTTTTGCTGAACAAAAAAATAAAATAAATAGCAGATGAAAATTAGTTTTTTTCGTTCTCATTTTATTCATCATTCATGGCTTGTTGTTTCATTTCGGAAGATAAAGCGGTTCCTAAATATTTTTCAACTAAGTTGTGAACTAAGTAGAGTAGGGGAGTTAGAGCCACAGCTACTACAAATTTATAAATGTAATTTCCTACACAAATTGTCATTACCAAACTAAATGAAAATTGCGCTTCAGTAGGGTAATTTGCCCAACGAGGGTATAAATAAAAAGCAATAAATAATACAACAAAGCTATCAATAAGCTGTGAAATGAGTGTACTGCCGGTACTTCTGAGCCAAATATAATTTTCGCCTGTTACTTTTTTTATTCGATGAAAAACTACAACATCAATTACTTGCCCAATTAAAAAAGCAGCAAGTGAGCCTATAATGATGCCAATGCCTTGTCCAAAAATTTGTTGGTACGCATCATTCATATTAGGTACACCAACGGTTTTTTTGCTTTCAATCCAAAAATTTGCAGGTTTTAATTGTATGCCAAAATATAGCATCATAAAGGCGTACACTAAAAGTGCTGCTGCTAAATACGACAAAAATTTTACGCCCTTTTTTCCAAAATACTCATTGATGATATCCGTCATTATAAAAACCACTGGCCATAATAAAACACCAGCTGTTAAGTTAAAATTAAATGTATTTCCGAATAATGACCAATTTACAGGTTGTAGCCCTAATGAGCCTTCCAACGTAAAAAGTTTTACACCCATAAATTCGGCAATAAGCGCATTGGCAATAAAAAAGCCACCCAGTAATAAAAATAATCGGCTGCCCTTATGATGTACCACTGATTGTAACATGATGTTTGTATTTTTGAAATTAGGAATTCAAAATTGCTTAAAATTGTTTAAATAATAACTTTAAATTTTAATTTGTTTTTTAATTTTAACGCAATATGATTCAAATATTTACTGATGGAAGTAGCCGAGGAAACCCAGGCAGAGGTGGTTATGGTATTGTGATGATGAGCGGAGTACACAGAAAAGAAATGGCGCAAGGGTATAGAAAAACAACTAATAACAGAATGGAATTACTGGCCGTAATAGTAGCACTGGAAACTATTAAGGTAGAAAACGCAACGGTATTAATTACAAGCGATTCAAAATATGTGATTGATTCAGTTGAAAAAAAGTGGATTTTGGGGTGGATAAAAAAAAATTGGAAAGATGTAAAAAACCCTGATTTGTGGCAGCGTTTTTTAAAAGTTTATAAAATGCATTCAGTGAAATTTAAATGGGTAAAAGGTCATAATAATCATCCTGAAAATGAGCGATGTGATATGTTAGCAACGGCTGCAGCTGATAGCGGCAATTTATTAATTGATGCTTATTATGAGCAAAACATTACTTAATGTTTTACACTAGCAATTAAATTTTGTAATTGTTTTTCTTGTAAATAATTTACAAATGCTGGTTCTGATTTAATTTTTTTAATATCATTAAATCCATTTTTAATGGCACTATTTAATGCAACATAAACGCCATCTGGTTGATTCATTTTAGCATAGTAAATTGCCAAAAAATAATCACAATCTAAATTTTTAGGATCGGCTAATTTATAAATATTTAAAAAGCGCTTCGCCTCATTTACATTATTTTGATGCAATAATTGATTTGAAATAGAATAACACATTAACGAAATAAAGCCCAATAATCTTGTGTTTAAGCCACTTGTATCAATTGCACTGTTCAATTTTTTAATTTCCAAGTTCCAATAATTTTCATTTTTTGATTGTAAATCAACCATATATTGCTGATGCAAAATTTGTTCTGATTCTATCATTTTCATTTTTGGCTCATCCATTTTTATCAACTTTAATTTTAAAAAATCATTATTAATAAAACTAAATGCTTGTTCAAATGTGCTGCTATCGGGCCAGCTATGTGTTCCGTTCCATTCAACACAATAATTATTTACACTACTATTGTTTCTTAGCAATCCTTCACTAATAATATCAGCATAATTCATATCCTTAATACCAGCAAAGCCTAACATGGATAATTTATGGGTACAGTTTTGAAATGGCAAAATGGCACCACAATAGATAACTTTAGTAATAGCATTATTAGATAAGGCTGTAGCAATAGCAACTTTTGCACCACCACTAAAACCACATAATACAATTTTTGATTCATCGGCTTCATAGTAGTTAATGGCCTCCATAATTAATTCGTTTGCAATTATTTTTGATTCATCAACCGATATTCCGTTCTGCGAACTATTACTACTTATTAAGATACACGAATATTTTTCAGCCAAATATTTATAGTTCAATAATATAGGCTCACCATTAGCATGTGGGTCAAAAAATAGCACAACATTGTATTTGTTTTTTTCAATTTTTTTTGAAGGTAAATAGATGGAATACAGATGTGATGGATTAGAGTGAACTGCTAAATTATTAATCACTTTACCAATAGGTAATTGGTCAGGGTTAAAGCCCTTGCTCATTTTGGTGTGTGATGTGCTACTACTTGATTGGCAGGATATGATACCCATACCAATTAAGAACATCAAAAGCGTTCTAATTGTATTCAATTTCTAATTTGTTTGTGGTTTAATTGCAATGGTAAAATTAAACTTATCATCGCTTGGCAAAAATAAATTATTTACACCTTCTACAATCCTCAAATTTACGTAAAATTTTACGTAGAAATACTTAATGTGTACTGCTAAATTTTCAATTCACATAATTCAGTATCAAACATTTTTTAGCGGCTTTCGTATTTTATATAAATTTACTTTTTAATTTATTTAGTATGATAAAATACTTTTTTGCAATATTGATACATGTTTTTTCAACAATTGTGGTTTTTGCTGAAAATGATTTAGGAAAATCAAAAGCTGTATCAAAGCGATATACAGCTTATGAAATTGGGGTTCATATTGGTGAATCGCATTACTACGGCGATTTAAGTAAAGGATTTTTTCAACGGAAAAATATTCATAAGGAGTATGGTGCTTTTATAAAATATCAATATGGTAGAAATTGGGTTTTTAAATTTCAGTATTGTCAGGGTAATATATCGGGCAATGATATTTACAATAAGCCAAGTCTGGTGCCCCGAAATTTAAATTTTCAATCACACATCAAGGAGTATGCTTTAATGGTGGAGTATAATTATCCTGAATTTACAGTGTGTAGGCAGTACAATTGGGCGCCATACATCACTGCAGGCATTGCACTTTTTCATTTTAATCCATACAATAAATTTGGTGATTTAAAATGGCTAAGTACTGAAGGACAAGGAACTTCAGCCAATCCTAATACCAAACAATATGCATTAACTCAACCTTCACTACCAATTGGAGTGGGCATAAAATTTATTCCGTTGAAAAGAATTATTATTGGTTTTGAGGCTGGTGTACGATATACCTTAACTGATTATATGGATGATGTGAGTACTACCTATCCTGACCCTGCAATTCTACTTGCTGAAAAAGGGAAATTGGCTGTAGCGGCATCAAATCCTGGAAAATTTAAATATCCGAATAACAATCCCACAGGTCAACAACGTGGTGGTTCAGCAAAAGATTCCTATTTTATTTCATTTGTATATATAAGTTATGTGTTTAAATATAATTGCGAAAGTGAAAAATACAGATACAATGATGTAGGCGGATGCAAAAGTTTTTAAGATGTTTTATAACTTTGTTGTATGCTACATCTTAAATTACCAACTGACCCACGATGGGTAAACCTCACTGAAAAAAGTTTGGAAGATATTTTAACTGACCATGCTTATTGTGAGCAAAAAGCAGCATCAAGTTGTATTTCGTTAATTCAAAAGTATCCAGATAGAAAAAGGTTAGTAGATGAATTATCGCCTATTGTAACTGAGGAATGGGCGCACTTTCGAGTTGTTTTGCAAGAGTTAAATAACCGAAATTTAAAATTAGGAGTTCAACGTAAAGATGAATACGTTGCTAAACTACGTGAACACCAGCGCAATGGTGGGCATACAGATGATAGATTGCTTGATTTATTATTAGTATTCGCATTAATTGAAGCAAGAAGTTGCGAAAGATTTAAATTATTAAGTGAAAATTTAGAGGATGAATATTTTAGAGATTTCTATAAAAAATTTATGATTGCCGAAGCAGGGCATTATAGATTATTTATTGATTTAGCCAATGAATATATGCCTGCTGATGTGGTTAAAAAAAGATGGGACGAATTTTTGGAAATTGAAAAAAACATTATGTTAAACCTATCGTTAAGGGGCGATAGAATGCATTAGTAATTAAAATGAAATACATTTTTTTATACCTATCAATTGGCTTTTTTTTAAATATTCAATCTTTATTTTCACAAGGAAAAAATTGTTGGGATGATGGTGAATTTAAAAATTTAGTAAGTGCTGAGCAACAACACTATGCAACATCAAAACGAACTAAAATTATAGGCACAGTTACTAATTCAAATATTGATATTACCTACCAAAAGCTTTCATTTACAATACATCCAAGAGTGTGGGCGATAAAAGGAAAAATTAATGTTCATTTTAAACCTCAATATCAATCTATCACTAATTTAAGTTTTGATTGTTCTGATTCATTAATTATTGATAGCGTTTATTATCACCAACAAAAAAATTTATTTCATTTAAATAAAGATGAATTAGTAATAGATTTTTTTAATACAATTGCTATCAATAATACAGATTCAGTAACTATTTTTTACCATGGTAAACCAGTTCATAAAAATGGTTTTGG
>JBEANU010000214.1:0-3872 GCA_041165265.1 Bacteroidota bacterium
GTGCTGCCGATCTTCTATACCGTTGGGATTGGCAAGCAGGTAGAATACACCGCGCTTTAGGTCAAAAAGCAGATGCTATTCTAGCTTATCAACAAGCGATCGCTTCCCTACAGCTTGTTCGCAGCGATTTGGCTACAGCTAACCAGGAGTTACAAATAGACTTTCAATTGGAAGTCGAGCCAGTTTATCGTCAATTAATTGAACTTTTATTAGCTGAAAACCATTCAGAACGACAAATAAGACAGGCTTTAGAGGTTAAGGATTTACTCCAGTTGAGCGAATTAGAGAATTTTTTTGGTGACGATTGCACCATAGTTAAAGCAGATGAATCAAATTCTGCTGATTTAGAATCAGAAAAAACTACCATAGTCAACACGATTATTTTGAAGCAAAATACATATTTAATTTTGCAGCTTCCTAATGGTAGGGTAAAAAGTTTTTCACTGCCAATTTCTGCCCAGGAAATGAATAAAATGGTAGAGCAATGGCGATACGATCTAGAAAACCAAGAAAATGATAATTATTTAACTTTATCAAGAAAGCTCTATCAGCTATTGATCGAAACAATAGAACCAGCATTAGCTGCTACAGATACCGAACGATTAGTTTTTGTCAACGATGGGATTTTACGTAACGTCCCAATGGCTGCTTTAAACGATGGGAAAAAGTTTTTGATTGAAAAATATGCCGTAGCTAATTCACTAGGTTTTAATTTGAAACTAAATGAATCTAAATCGAACGAAGTTGATGTTTTAGCATTTGGTTTAACTTTAGGTTCTTCTAACTCGCGACCTTTACCTTATGTCAAAGAAGAACTTGCTGAGATAAACAGTATTGTTAAGAGTAAAAGTTTTTTGAATCAAGAATTTAATGTTGATAATTTTGCAGAACAAACTGAAAAAGATAAGTACAATGTGGTTCACATTGCTACCCACGGTGAATTTAGCGGAATTGTCAAGCAAACTTATTTACAGGCATACAATCAAAAAATTAGCTTAAAAGAGTTAGAACAGATTCTTAATCAACGTAGGTTTGATAATAAGATAGATTTGTTGACCTTAAGTGCCTGTGACACAGCAGCAGGTAGTAAGCGAGCCGTTTTAGGTTTAGCTGGAGTGGCAATTCGTTCTAATGTGGACAATGTATTGGGTAGCTTGTGGTCTGTTTCAGACGAAGCAATGGTGTCATTTACGTCTGATTTTTATCGCTATTGGATTAAAGATGAATTAACTAAATCTCAAGCTTTGCGATCGGCGCAAATAGATTTAATCAAAAGACCTGATTTTCATCCTGCTATCTGGTCTAGTTTGATTTTAATAGAGAGTTGAGACAAAATTATGAGTGTATAATGTCTTTTATTTTTATTAAATTGGAGACAAAAAATAATAATTATTTATCTTTTTCTTTGTCTGAAAATGCTTGATTAATTATTTTTATTTGGTATGGTAATTAATAACAGCCAAGAAAAGCTGTTACTTACAAACAACAAACAAACTCTTAGGAGACAAACAAATGTTAGAACTTAAAAAATTGAAAGCAAATAACGTTGAATTAGCCTCAAAAGAACAAGAAAGTATCAATGGTGGTTTTTTAGCGGGTATCGGTGCAAGATTGGTTGGAGGTGCAATTGGAGGTGGAATCGCAGAAAGACTGGGTTTTGGAGGAAGAGTTTCTAACGGTACTGTAGAC
This sequence comes from Bacteroidota bacterium, assembly GCA_041165265.1. Classification (GTDB taxonomy): domain Bacteria; phylum Bacteroidota; class Bacteroidia; order Chitinophagales; family CAIODY01; genus CAIODY01. The sequence continues at coordinate 1,690 of JBEANU010000214.1, forward strand.
TATGCAAGACAAAGGGGTCTGGTTAAATAGACTAACTCATTTAAATTGATAGATTAGGTAAATTAAACTAAGGCACAAGGTAGTAACCCATGTCAAACGTTTAGTGCTATTCTGACAAACGCTACCATTTCCGATCTCGAATTGAACTCAAGGTTGGAAATGGTACATCTCCAAAATTAATTGTGTTCAAAAATGACTAATCTTAGTATGGATTCTCAAATTAATGTAAGGATTGTCAATAAATTAATATTAATCTTACTTTTATTGTGGTTTCTCCCCGTCATAATTCATATACCACATGAAGTTTTCTCGAATAAAAATATTAATAATTCAATCCAGTCTTATGGCGTAGCATTTTTAATAGTACTTTTATTAATATTGTTCAAACCAAAAGCTATTCGAGAATTCGTACAAGATTCAAGATTTAAAACTGTTCCAAGATGGCACGAAACTTTAATGGTTATAGGAACAAATTATATAATTATCATAGGACTACTAGTCTTTTTTCTCGGATTACTAAATTTATTCTCTTTAACTATAGGAGAAATATACGAGCTTTCAGACGCTTACAATCAATTTACATATCTTCCTTACAATAAAATTACAGGAGCTTTTGATTTATTCAGCGGAGCGGTAAATTTTTTAGCAGTGGTAATTATTATTCCCTTATATGAAGAGCTTTTATATAGAGGGTTAGCATTAAGAGCCTATGAAAAAGCTTGCTCACCTTTATTTGCTGCTGCTTTTACAGCAGTTTTATTTTCTTTGTTTCACCTTAATGTTCCTCAGCTAATATTTTTGTTTCCCGTGAGTTTTATTATTGCTCGTGCTGTTCAAGTTTTAGGTAGCTGGTGGATAGCGGTGATTTTTCATGTGATTCACAATGGATTAATTTTTTTTATAAGTTCATTCACTTTTGCTAATAAAAATATAACAGAAAATCCAATTTCTTTATGGTTAGGATTAGTAGGATTACTATTAGCTATAGCAGCTTTCGGCATAGCTATGTATTGGTTCAAAACTTGCGATCAACAAACATCCATATTCGATAGAAATAAAAAAAAAGAGAAAGTTTTTACTTTATCTCTTAATATATTCATTGTCATATGTTTTATATTAATGATACAATGAGCAACAAATTGGCTTAGCTTATGCTATGAAATATAATATTGTTTATCATACTTTTAAACAAAATCTTTATCGGAAAATTAATTTGGAAAAGATAATTGATGATTGTGCAACTTTTTCTTTTGAGCATGAAGATTATGAGTTTCAGCTAATTCTCCTTTACCCTCTCGATCAAGAATTTTTAAATGAACGCGATTTAGAGCAAAAAATTACTAATTTTTACAACGATGTTTTAAAAGTTGATAGCGATGCTTTTTTGTTTAAAATTGATTTAATAGAAATTGCTAGACAACAAGCCCAAGCTAACCAGCCTTATCTAATAAGTTTTAAAGGAACTGTTACAGGTAAATATCTTGAAACCAAGCTAACTACAATAGTCGATTTACTGGTTATTTTGCTAGAATCATATTTTATTTGTGTTCAGAGCAAGCAATTAAAGCCTATTTATTTTGAGTTAAATGAACGAGTTGTAATTAATTTGTTATCAGAATTTCAAGACCCCATTAAATGGAGATTTTTTACTCTGGGAAATGTTGCTAGTACATATATAACAAATGATGTAGCAAGCGCTTTAATCGAGAATACTAAAGCATTTAGTTCACTATCTGAAGCAATTAAAATACTCTTCAAGCCAGTTTTAAAAGTTGCTGAAGTAGCTTTTGTACAAACAATTAGTTTTGTATTTTCAGCGTTTATTTAGGGGTAAACCTTCCATCCCGTTACACGGCAAATGCATCAAATCATGCTCTAAGAGATATTGGTAGGCTAAAAATTGATTTCCATCAAAAAACTAGCTGCTACTTCAGCATCATTCATTTGAACACGACCATCTTCTTGATGTTTAATCGCCTTGAGTAGATCATCTTTTTTGTCTATTTTAGACAGCAAAAACTATTTTTACTGCTATTAACTAATGTACTAAAATAAAATAATTAATCAAGAGCTTTTGAAGAAATAAAAAGACAAAAAATACTCATTTTTAATCTTTAAAATAATTTCAATCAGTATAGTTGTGTGACATAAAAATACTGAGAGTGATAATATTGATATTACAT
>JBEANU010000215.1:0-6729 GCA_041165265.1 Bacteroidota bacterium
CAATCACTTTAATATTCGCATCAATATTTGGCCGATAGTAATTTGTATCATCAGTTTCAAACACAACACTTTTTACTTTTGTATTTGCTTTACAATTTTTTGAAAAATGATGATATGCCTGTAAATTATTCTCAATTTTCTCATTCACTAAAATTCCAATTTTTAATTGTGATGGAAATGTTCTAAACCTTGAAACAGTGTTATCGGCGTATTTTATCGTTATATAAATTAGTTGTGGCTTATATAATGTTTTCATCATTTGCCCCCATAAACTATATTGAATATTGGCATACAAATACTGATGCTGATAAGTTGAGGTATCAATTTTCACATCTTCCTTCCACTTTAGTGATAAGTGCTTTATGTTTTTTATTGATAAATTAACTGCACTATTTGTTTTTTTGAAATATAAATAATTAGGGATGAATAATTGTTTTGAATGAGTGATGGTATCATAAATTGAATCTATTTTTTGAATGTTGTATTGCGTTGAAAGTGCCAATTTTGCTGCATTATCAATCCAGAATGGATGCCTTTGATCAATATCATATAATCGTAAAAATACTTGTTGAGGTGCTGTTGCAGAAAAATATTTTGCTCCATTTATTGAATCAAGATAGGGTGTATACGCTGAATAACTTTGAATCACCGGCCTAGGATTATATAGTAAATGATGGTAATAAATTTCACTAATATCTACAGGAATAATATCAACAGTTTTTGATTTGTCAATATCTTTTATCCAGCAACTATCAATTGCATCATTAGCATATATGCACTTTTCGGCTTGTTTGCAATAATCAGTATTACTAAATATTTGGGCAATATATTCGGTAGCAAAAATATATTTGCCTTCCATTTTTTTTGTATTGTAATAATAATCGCCAATAAAAATGCTTAAAAATGATGTAAAAAAAGCAACTAACCACATTGTTTTTAAATTGCTTTTATCAAAATAATAAAGCACTAAAAAAATAAAAAACTGAACTTTAATTACATCAACATAATGTGTATCATCTCTAACAAAACCATTTTTAAAAAGCAGAAAAAAATATAAAGAAAACATACCATGCAAAAAGTAGTTTATAGTATTTCCTTTGTTTTTATAACAATAAAATATACTCAAAAAAATTTGTAAGCCGCCAATGGCAAGCACAATTTTTATTATAGTTGAATTATTTTGAGTGGTGTTGAAATTTTGCATAGCATCTGAATAGCCACTTATCAAATGAATGCCGCCAACTAAATATTTTAAAAAATCAACTTTTAAAAACCAACATGATAATTGAAGGATTAATGTAAAAACTAAAAAAAAGTTGGCTAAAAAAATACGCTGTTCTTTGAATTTGTAGGCAGCATACACTACCATTACTAGCAACATAAAAAGATGAATTGCGCCGTAATTTATTTTAATAAAAAATTGCAATAATACCATAACAGTTGCAATGGCTAAACTGGTTTTGGTTTTGTGGTGTAAATAATTAAAAAGATAAAATAGAAATAAAATAGTGTTTAATGAAACTACACTATCGCCTTTGTAAAACAAGGCTGCCCCTATAAAAAATAGGGCAGATAAATTTTTTGCTGATAATTTATGATGCACTTTATAAATGATGTACCCAAATAAAATGCTGATGAATAAATCGTAAAGCAGTATCCAATATTTTGAATGAAATACTATTATTTTAGTATGTAAAAAAGCTAAAGGGCCGTAGGTGAAAACGATATCTTTTCCAAAATGTAATTTTAAATCAGTAGCCCAATCAACCGCTAAAGCCCATGATGGATCAAGTGATGAATGTGTTGCAAACACCAAACAATCGGGCAAAATTGCAAAGCCACAAAGCAAAGCAACAATAACTGATGGAATGGTTAAAGTTTTGGGTAGCCTTACAAAATATGATTTCATGTTGCCAATGATATTGAAAACTGTTAATGAGTTCAAATATAAAATTTCAACTTTACTATTTTGAGTTTGATTTATTTACTTTGCAATAAATCAAATTCAATGAAAAAAATTATAACCTTTTTGTTTTTATTAAGTCCCATTTTTTTGTTGGCTCAAGATAGTATCAAACTGCAACAATTAACAATTACCGAAGCTGTTAAGGTTTCAAAAAAAGAAAATAAACCAATTTTTTACATGTGTTTTGCTGCATGGTGTGCTCATTGTAATAAAATGAAATCGGAAGTATTTAAAGATACTGCTGTGGCTGCATTTTACAATAAAACATTTATTTGCGCTGGGTTAGATATGGAGAAAGGTGAAGGCATGGAAGTGAAGAGGGAAGTGGCTTTGCGTAATTATCCTACCTATCTTTTTATGGATAGTACTGGTACTGTTTTATACAGAACAGGTGGTGAATTTAAACCCAATGATTTAATTGCTGAAGGAAAAAAAGCTTTACACAAAGAGCATCAATTACCTTATTTGAAAAAGCAATTTGAGGATGATAGCACTAATCCAAATAAATGTTTAAACTACATCATGGCATTGCGTAAAGGTGATATTGACCCAAGCGAACCGGCTAAAAAATACCTGAATACACAAACTGAGCAACAATTGATTTCAGTACCTAATTGGCGAATTATTGCTAACGGAATCAATAGAATTGATAGTCGAGAATTTCAGTTTGTAATTAATCATCAACGTGAGTTTGCTGCCATCACTTCCATCCAACGAATTGATAAAAAATTTACTTATGTAGCCAACGAGTTGTTGCAACCCTTGGTAGCTGCAAAGGATACAGATAATTATTTTAGATTAAGACCATTAGTAATTAACATGAAAAATGTAAAGGTAGATTCAATAGTATTTATGCTAGATATTGCATTGGCTGAATCGGTGAAGCGATGGGATATTTATAAAACAATAACAAGTGGTCATGGGCTTAAATTTTGTGGTAATGATTATTTTACCTTAAATCATATGGCAAATGTTTATTTACAAAACATGAGTGATACCAATAGTTTGCGTACAGCAATTGAATGGATGAATCAATCCTTAAAATTGAAAGAAGAATATGATAGTTACTTAATTGCTGCCAAATTATTTTTTAAACTAAGTGATAAAAAATCAGCATTAGCAATGGCTTCAAAAGCAAAGGAATTGGCTATAATAAAAAAATGGAATGCAAAAGATGCTGAATTATTAATTGAACAGTGGCAATAAAAATTAATTTTTTGAGGTGGTATTAACCATTTTGTACATTGATTTTAAATAGGAAAACAATGTATCCGGATTGAAGGGTTTAGTTAAACAATGATTGAAGCCCTGCTTTAATAATTCACGATGCAAATCAATTGATGCATCAGCGGTAAAGGCAACAATAGGTATATTACAATAGTTTGTTTCCGATAAATTTCTAATCATTTTGGTAGCCTCAATGCCATTCAAATTAGGCATTTGAATATCCATCATAATTAAATCAAAAGGCTCATTTCTTAGCAATTCCAGCGCCTCAACTCCATCTTTAGCAAGCTTTGAATCAATTTGCCATTTACTTAAAAAACGGGTAAGCACCATGGCATTAATAGCATTATCCTCAGCTACCAAAATTTTCATTCCGTTTAAATTTTTAACATCAGATATTTTATCAATCAAAGGGGCAATTTCAAAATCTTTATACACATGTTTTTCAAAAGGCATAGTTACTTCAAACTCTGAGCCCTCTCCTAAAGCGCTTCGCACTTCTATTTTGCCTCCCTGTAATTCTACTAATTTTTTACTAATTGTTAAACCTAAACCAGTGCCTCCATATTGCCTTGTAATTGATTTATCGGCTTGTGTAAAACTTTCAAAAATTTGCCCTTGCTGTTTTTCCGTCATCCCTATACCTGTATCTTTAATATTGAATTTCACAATAGCACCCTCTTCATTAATGGTTTCAACTTTATAACTGAATTTAACAAAACCATTTTCAGTAAATTTAATAGCATTTGAAAGTAGGTTTGAAATAATTTGATTTAATCTAACATAATCACCATACAAAAAACTGTTTTCAGTTTTAATGTTATTTGAATCTAAAATAAATTTAATATTTTTTTCAGATGCTTTTTGTGCAAAAAGTTCAAAAATATATTTACAGTTTTTTTCAATATTAAATGATACTTTTTCAAATGACATGTGCCCCGATTCAATTTTTGAAAAATCTAAAATATCAGATACTACAGTTGATAAATGTTGAGCTGAAAAATTTAATGTATTTACATAGTCAGTTTGTTTATGTGATAATGTTTCTTCTTGAAGCAAGCCAGCAATACCAACAATACCATTGATAGGTGTTCGTATTTCATGACTCATACTCGATAAAAAATCTGACTTTGCTAAGGCAGCTAATTTTTGTTTTGTAATATCTTGCGCTGTGCCTCTAACCCCAATCACTAGTGGTTGGGTTGGGTGCATAATTGGTTGCACCATGCTGGCAATATATTTTTGATGATCATTAAGGCAATTAATTTTAAACTCTAATGATGATGCCTTGAAATTGTATTTTATTTCTTGAATTAATGACTCAAATAATGGTTTATCGCTGTTTGATATTTTAGCAATAAAGGCATTATACAAATCAATTTCATCTGAATCTAACAGTTCAAAAATTCTACAAAACTCTTTTGAACCATTGCAAATATTTGTTTCAAAATTTAATTCCCAATTTCCAATATGAGCCATTTCTTCCGTTTCTTCAAATCTGATTTGGTTATATAATAATTCATTTTCAATTTTTTTTCTGTTTTCTGTTTCAATATTAATAGATAAAAAATCTGAAATTGTACGAGTAAACATTTGTTCATAAATTTTCCACTCTCTTTTTTTACCAATATGCTCATAACAAACAACTCCAATCACCTTATTATTAATGGAAATAGGCACATCTAACATGGATGTGATGCCTAATGGTTTTAAATAATTTTCAGTAAATTCAGATGTAATTGGATTAAGCTGTGCATCATCAACGCTGATAATTGTATCTTGCTTTAAATGGTTAAAGTAATTGGGATAATCTGTTTCAAATAATTTAGCACCAGATGAATAACTATTAGTGCTTAGCGTATAAATATGGTTAGATTCAATGGCTGAATTATCATGATTATAAAACCAAGCCCCTGCACGTTCACAATTAATAGCAGCTGCACCTAATGCAATAATTTCATTTATTTTTTGATCAATATTTCCCTTTGAATGTTTGTTGTTGTATTGCAATAACTGTTGCTGCTGAAATAAAAATAATTCCATTTGTTTTTTCTCATTTTGCGCCTCATCCTTATCATCTATTGCTTTAATTAATGCCTGTTCGCTTTTAGTTCGGGTTTCAACCTCGGTGATTAATTTTTCGTTCTGACTAAAAAAATCAACCATCATTGTAGCAATTGCCCCAAATTCATTGGTTTTACTTAAGTTAGGAATTAATTTATCTGATTTTTTTTCAACCAATGCTTCTGAAATTTTGTGTAACGGTCGCAATACTAATAAAGTAGTTACTCTGAAAAATATGATACTTAAAATTGAAATGGCTAATAAAAAAATAATTAAACAGGTATTTAAAAAGTGGTGTGATTTATTTAAACCTGAGTAAGATCTTCGTACTTGCAATAGCGATATAACGCTACCATCATAGGCATATAATGGTTGGTGAAATGATATAGATGTGGTATTTAAATCAATTGAATCTTGAATTGTGCTACCAACTGGCGATAAGGAAAAATCAATTTCGGGTGATATATCTTTTAAATTATTCAAAAATGATTCGTTTACAATTCTACCTGTAATGAAATAACCTTTAGGTTTAGTACATCTTCTTTTATCATAACTGGGTTGAATAGGGGCAGTAAAAATTTCAACTAAATCATTATTATGCTGAATAAAAAAATTTGAAAATGGTTTATTTTTTAAAGTTTTTTTAAATTTCAAATCAGGTATGTTTAATGGCAATGCCATTAAACCTGAAGTGCCTATGTTGTAATAAATTATTTTAGCGCTAGAATCTAAAACCCATAAATAATCAATACGATAAGAAGGTGCATTATCTACAATTTCAGTTTTAATCCACGAAGTGCCTTTTTTATGTTGAACAAAATCTACAAACTCATTCCATAATGAATAATCATTGGTGCATTGAGCAATATCATTGGTATTGATTTTAAAAGCTTTTTCAATAGTTATATTTCTGGTGCTTAAAAGCTTTTCCTGCAATATCTCATCAATATTTCTATCAATAGATAGTTTTAGTAAAAAAGTAAATGTAAAAAAACATACAGTTACAAATAGCATGATAAAAAGTAATTGTCTCTTTACATTCATAGTATTTTTTTTAGATAAAAAATGGGTGTTTTTAAAAAACAATACTAATAAATAATAGTTTAAAATAAATACGTAGTAATACGTATTTATGCTATAAAAAAATAATCATAAAAATTAAAAATCTACTTCTACTTTTGTTGTTATGAAGGCATTATTAGAGTATACTTTTTTTGATAATACAACTGAGCAATGGTTAAAATTCAGTGTACTTGTGTTATTGGCAATACTTTTAAAAAAATACATATCTACCATTCTTGGCAAAATAACTTATCGGCCGTTTCGTAAATTTTCAAGTGAAAATGAAACTCAAAAATTTACAACTTTATTAAGCCAACCCTTTCAATTTATTATTGTATTTAGTACCATATATTTTGCTTTTAAATCATTGCATTACCCATCAGTATTAGAATTACAAAATGAAGATTTTG
>JBEANU010000216.1:0-2729 GCA_041165265.1 Bacteroidota bacterium
CTTTTGAATTAATAATTCAACAAAAAAATATGAGTACAGTTAAAATAATGAGTGAAATGATGGCTCAAGGCGAATCTCCTGAAATTTTATTTTGGGTAGGTTGTGCTGGAAGTTTTGATCAACGAGCTCAAAAAATCACAAAATCATTTGCTGAAATTTTGAATAAAACAAAAATTTCGTTCGCCATTTTAGGAAGTGAGGAAAGTTGCACTGGCGACCCAGCTCGTAGAGCCGGAAATGAATTTGTGTTTCAGATGTTGGCATATCAAAATATTCAAATTTTGAATAGTTATGAAATTAAAAAAATTGTAACTGCTTGTCCGCATTGTTTTAATACCTTAAAAAACGAGTACCCTGAATTAGGCGGCAATTATGAAGTTTTGCATCATTCCACATTTTTACAACAATTGATTAATGAAGGAAAAGTGAAAATGAAAGAAGGCGAAAGTATGAAAGGAAAAAAAATTACTTTTCATGATTCATGTTATATTGGTAGAGCAAATGATATTTATGAAGCACCACGAAAAGTGTTGGAAATACTGGATGCTGAATTGGTTGAAATGAAAAATTGTAAATCAAATGGTTTATGTTGTGGCGCTGGCGGTGCCCAAATGTTTAAAGAAGACGAACCTGGCGATAAGCGAATTAATATTGAACGCATTGAACAAGCTATTGAAACCAATGCTAATGTGGTGGCTTCGTCCTGCCCATTTTGTATGACGATGTTAGAAGATGGCGTAAAACAAAAAGGCAAAGAATCTGAAATATTACTGAAAGATATTGCTGAATTAATTGCCGAAAGAATGGCTTAATTTTTTTATTGCATGAATCAACCACAAAAAGGGAATTTATTAATAGCCGAACCATTTTTGCTAGATAATTATTTTAGTAGAAGTGTAATTTTATTATGTGAGCATGAAACTGAAAGGGGTTCGGTTGGATTTATGATTAACCGTTTGCTTTCTGAAAAATTAGATGATTTTTTTCCTGAGTTAGCTGAATTAGTTTCAATTCCAATATATTTTGGCGGACCTGTACATAGTGATAGGCTTCATTTTATACATTCATTAAGCGAAATTATTCCTGATGGGATGAAAATTTCAGATGATTTATTTTGGGGTGGAGATTTTAAAAAACTGAAGTCATTGTTACAAACTAATTCAGTTGATTTATCAAAAATTAAATTTTTTTTAGGATACAGCGGTTGGGATAAAAACCAATTAGATAAAGAGCTTGAAGAGAAAGCTTGGATAATTTCAGAATCGGAAAATGAGATAATTTTTTCAGATAATGAAAATGAAATTTGGAAACAAACGCTTAAAAATTTAGGGGGTGAATATGCTCAAATGAGTAACTATCCAATTCACCCCTCATTAAATTAAATTAAATTGATTTTATTTCTTTTCCTTCATTTTTCGTAATTGAGTAATCACCTCTTCCACTTGTTCAACGCCAATTAATTTAGCTACAATTTTATGAGTTTTAGCATCTAAAATAAACATCTTAGGTGTTGCATAAACATCAAACATATCTTTAAAATCATAGTAATTATTAGCATCTCGTAAATTATATACATTCATTGGATGTTCTCTTAAATAAGCTTTCCATTTTTTCATTTGAGGATCGTCTTTACTTCCAACTCGTTCTTCAGTAATAGTAATCATGCCTACTTTATCAGTGGTGATTAATTTTTGCCAAACTTTGTAAAGTTCAGGAGTTTCTTTTTGGCAATGACCGCAGGTGCTATTCCAAAACCATAAAATAGTGTAATCATCTTTCTTCATCAAATCATAGGTATAAAAACTAGTAAGTGAACTATCTTCTAAAATCATATTCGGAACCTCAGCATCAATCAATATTTTTTTAACATGGTCTTTACGTTCGCATATTTTTTTCAACTTGGCTGAATCCACCCAATATGCTTCGCCTTTGCAATAATAATTTTCAGCCATGTGCACAAATACTTTATCAAAGCCCATTATTTTACTTTGTTCATAGGTATTAGTAATATACCACACCATCCATTTAAAAACTTCTTTATTAGCACGTGATTTTGCAATTAAATAATCAGACGATTTACACAATGAATCGGGATGTTGTGATGTAAGTTGATTTAGATATTTATTTACTTTACCATGAAAAATTGGAGTGTACAATAACCTTTCATCACTAAAATCGAAGTTATCAAAATAGTGATTTTTAAAATAATTAAAAGATACTGCGTTATCTTTTTTTGCTTCAATATCTTTTGGCAACACCGGTTCAGGCATTGCTTTAAAAATATTTGCTAATAATATTTTAGGATTTTTGACAGTGAACTTTTTTCTAAAATCATTTACTAATGAATCGGCTTTTGCCATTTCATTAGATGCTATTAACGAATCTTTTTTTGTTTTTGCTGATCGATAATTGGTATTTGCTTGCTCCATTTCTAAGCCCATTTTAGATGTAAATTTTAAGTACTCTAAAAACAACTCATTATCAACTGAACCTTTTATTTTTAAATGCCCCACAAAATCAGTGGTATCAGTTTCCACTTCAAAAACTTGATCTTCACCAATCATTAACTCAAAGTATTTGTGTGAAGGAATTACTACCATATAAATACCTTGTTTCAATTTTTCTTTTCCTTCAAATACTATTGGGTCGCCTATTTTAGCTAATGTTACGGTATCTTGAATGTATTGTTTATCGCCATAATAATTGGCCAAAAAAATAACTTTATCCTT
>JBEANU010000217.1:0-3000 GCA_041165265.1 Bacteroidota bacterium
TGGCACCTACTCAATACCTGCAATTAATAGTGCCTTCAACGCTTTAGTAGCAGCAAAAGGTGTTGATTCGTTAGCCAGTATAAGAACTATAAAAATAAAACGTGATGGCAAAATTGTTAAAACAATTGATTTGTATAATTTTTTAATACACCCTACTAATAATGAAGATTATTTTTTAAGAGATAATGATTATATCATTGTTTCATCATACAACCAACGCATTGATGTAAAAGGTGAAGTAAAACGCCCCATGATTTATGAATTATTGGAATCAGAGTCATTAATAGATGCCATAAAATTTGCAGGTGGTTTTAAAGCAAAAGCATTTACAAAAAGCATTAAAGTAAAGCATTATCAAAATAATAAATTGATGATGGTAGATGTAAATTATGATGAATTATTAGCCAGTAAAGCAACCTTGAAATTAAATGATGGTGATGAAATTGTTGTTGGCGCAATTGAATCAGAAGTAATTAACAAAGTTAATCTAATAGGTGCTGTTAGAGTAAGTGGTGATTATGAAATTGATGAAAAAACAACCGTATCAGATGTTTTAAAACGAGCAGGTGGTATTTTATACTCATCTTATATTCCCAAAGCTTATATCACACGTATTTCAAAAGTAGATTTGCATAAAAGTTATTTAAAATTTAATGTTGATTCAGTTTTAAATTTCCCCAATATCAAATCGAACCATATTTTACAACCATTAGATGTGATTGAAGTTTTTTCAAAACATAGATTTGAGGATTCAATTCAGATAAGAATAAATGGCTCAGTTCGTAAACCTGGTTTATACACTTTTGGTTCAGGTTTTACCTTAAAAGATGCCCTATATTTTGCTGGCGGATTGAAGCCTGAAGCAGCAGGAAATAGAATAGAAGTAGCCCGAATTATCAATTTATCAGAAACAAATAAAAATGGAGTTCCGTCAAAAACCGAAATTAAAACAATTCAAATTAATACCGATTTAAGCATTGACGAAGCTTCAGAAAAATTTGAATTGCAACCTTATGATGAAATTTTTGTACGTCAAATTCCTGAATTTGAATATTTACAAGATGTGTATTTAACGGGTGAAATTAAGTACCCAGGAGCCTATTCATTACTATCAAAAAATGAAAGATTATTGGATGTTGTAAAACGAGCAGGTGGTATGCTTCCATCTGCATTTCACAAAGGAATAACTTTAATACGACGTGAAAAAAAATTAGGATTTGTGGTAGTGGATATTGATAAAGCGATTCGTCGTCCTAATTCACAATTTAATTATTTTTTACGAAAAGGTGATTCAATTAAGTTTGATAAAATAAATGAATTAGTAAGCATTACAGGCATGGTTCAATTTAATGGATTAGATTCAACAACTCAAGTAAATGTGCCTTATTTTGCAGGTAAAAGAGCTGGATTTTATATCAAAAATTTTGTTGGTGGATTTAAAAAAGATGCACTTCGTCGCAAAACTGTAGTGCTTGATGCAAGTGGTAGAATTAGAAGCACCAGAAAAATTTTAGGAATTGTAAATATTTACCCAAAAGTAAATATGGGCTCAAAAATTATTGTTCCTAAAAAATATGATAAAATTGTAGTTCAAAACCAAAGTATAGATTGGAATAGAGTAATTGAAAATGCTACTTTAAAAATCACTGCCGTACTTACTATTATTGTATTAGCTCAACGTATCAAATAATCATAAAATTTTATTATTTTGAAAGTAATTGAAACACCAATAAAAGATTTATTAGTAATTCAGCCAACAATTTTTAACGATAGCAGAGGTTATTTTTTTGAAAGTTTTAATCAGCAAAAATTTAATGAACTTACCACTACAAATACTTTATTTGTACAAGATAATCAGGCATTTTCAAGTTATGGTGTTTTACGAGGTTTGCACTATCAATTAAATCCTTATTCGCAAGCCAAATTAGTAAGCGTATTACATGGTAAAGTGTTGGATGTGGCTGTTGATATAAGAAAAGGGTCATCCACCTATGGCAAACATTTTTCAATTGAATTAAGTGATGAAAACAAAACACAACTATTTGTACCTCGTGGGTTTGCACATGGCTATGTTGTATTAAGCGAAAAGGCTCATTTTTTTTATAAATGTGATAATTTTTATAGTAAAGAAAACGAAGGTGGTATTGCTTATAATGACCCTACATTAAATATTGATTGGCAGATTGATTTATCAAAAGCAATTTTATCAGATAAAGATATTGTGTTACCCAACTTTACCACATCAAAAAATAATTTTGAATAAATGGCTTCTTTAAAAGCTTATCTTTCATTAATAAAATTTAGTCATACTGTATTTGCATTACCTTTTGCCGTAATTGGATTTTGTATTGGATTAAAACACTCCAATACAAATTTTTCAGAATTAATTTTACCCTTATTTATTAAAGTGCTTTTGTGCATGATAGCCTCAAGAACGGCAGCTATGGCATTTAATAGGTATATTGATAGAAGATTTGATGCATTGAACCCTCGAACAGCAAATCGTGAAATACCAAGTGGAATCATTTCAGCAAATAATGGATTATTGCTTACTATCCTATCATCAGCCCTATTAATTTTTGTAACTTATCATATTAATAAAATTTGTTTTTACCTATCGCCTATTGCCTTATTAATAACTTTAGGGTATAGTTATACTAAACGATTTACTTGGTTATGCCATTTAATATTAGGCGTTGGGTTGGCGTTAGCACCCATCGGAGCTTATCTTTCAGTAACCAATCAATTTAATTTAACGCCAATTTTAATTGGTATTTTGGTGATATTTTGGGTAAGTGGTTTTGATATGCTTTATGCATTGCAAGATGAGGATTTTGATAAGGCGAATAATTTATTTTCATTACCAGTTTTGTTAGGTAGAAAAAATACGATGTGGCTATCGGTTTTATTTCACATTATCAGCATTGTATGTGTTTTTATTGTTGGATTATTGCTACATACTAGTCCTTTTTATTGGCTAGGTGCAGGCATATTTTCAGG
>JBEANU010000218.1:0-2603 GCA_041165265.1 Bacteroidota bacterium
TGAAGATTGGGTGTATCATTTTTTAGTGCTAATTCCCAAAAGTGCTCAGTTGTTTTGTAAAAGTTAATTGTCTGCTCTGATTTGATAATCTTTATTTCAGATTGAACACAACTTAATCCCAGATTACGCATTGGAGAATAGAAAAGGAATTTTGAGAGGGTAATTCCATAAGCTAGTAAACCAAGCTCTTCGTTTTTTGTTTAGTGCAATTTTAAGGACTAGTTTGCCATTTTGTTTTTCAAAATATGCACCTATAGCAAATGTTCTGTATCGAAGAGTAGTAAGGGTTTTCTGCGTTTTCTCTTGCAGTACAAAAGTTCTAAAAAGTGACATTAAATTATAGGCTATCATAGCAAAATTGAGTGCAGCTTCGGTACCATAAAAGCTGTGAAGATTAAAGCTATCAAATCCAAAATCTTGTTTTAATTCTTTGATTCGATTCTCCGCATCGCCCCTACCACGGTACATTCGCCATACTTCTGTGGCTGAAAATTCTACATTGGTTACATATGCTGAATACCGGTAATTGCGATGTATTTCATCTTCAGGAAATAGCGATAATGCCTTGCCGGGTGCATCGGGGCGTTGACTGATTTTTTGACGAACGATGACTATTCGCCTCGGTTTGTCCCACGATTGACTTTGATACATTTGTTCGCAAATTTCAATGCCATCATCCAATAAAAGCCAATGGCTATTAGCCGCTATGATGCGCTGAATAGGGTGTGTGAACTTTGCCGCCACAATATATTTTTTAGCCGTTTGTTCTAAATAATCTAAAATAGAGGCTTGAAAAAATCCACTATCTAGCCGAATCAAACTCACATTTTTATTCTTCAATTTAGCCAATGTATCCTCTAAAAAAGCTAAAAAATTATTAGCGGAACTGGTATCGCCACTTCTGAGCCAGAAGTTAGCTACGAGCTTTACATCATTCACAAATGCAATTAATGGATGATGAGAAGAACGCCCCTTTTTGTTAGGATTATAGCCTCTTTTAGCACCTTCTTGTGCGCCATAACGAGTTAAAATAGAGGAATCTACATCTAATGTAAAATTATCAAACTTAAAATTATCGAACACCCACGAGTAAAAATAATCGCCTACTTTTTGATTCGTGGTTTGATTAAATTTATTAAAAAATCGTTTGTACGCATCCTGTGCTGGTGCTTCATTCCAATCAAAAATAGTGGCCAATGCTTTATCGTGCCGTGTAACTTCGGTGTGCAAAAACCGAGTAGCACCACACCAAATGCTGGTAATAAACGCTTCTATAATCGTACTGACCTCATGTCCTCGGTTAGAGTTGGGTTGAGGTAAATCTGTACAATTATTAATTTGCTCTCTAAAGTGAATTTTTTGGAGCATTTGCTTCATAAATGCCATTCCGCCCCAAGGCGTAATCTCTTTATTGGTAAAGGATACATCAAATTCCATAGTGCTTTTTTTCTAATGCTACGCATTAGGATTTAAGTGCTAAAAATAACTCCTTTTTTCTAATGCGGAATTTGGGTTTAATCAAAATATTGAAATTTTAATACAACTATTAATCCCCCCCAAAAAAACAAAAAAGCAACCCATTTCTGAGTTGCTCTTTTTGATTTTTTCAATTCTAAAAATTAAGCATACACTAATTTTCCTTTTGGCTCAGGAATAATTTTACCTGTACTTCTTGCTACTTCTAACCATTCATCAATAATTATTTCAGCATTGCTTAATGCTTCGGTATAAGAATTTCCATCAGCCATACAGCCAGATAATTCATGCACTTCGGCAATAAAAGCGTTATCTTCTTTGCTCCAAAAAATAATAATTTCATATTTAGAGTTCATGGTCAATTAGTTTTAAATTCAATCAAACAACTCTTCAAAGTCGAGCCTGTATTTTTCATTATTCAAAATATACCAACGCTTAAATGCTGTGAATGGTGATTTGACACTCAATTTTTCTTTCATCAAATTTTTGTTTCCTTCTTGATTTATTGTTCCATAATAGTTGGCAATCAGTTGCTCAAATTCGGAAAGGTTTTTTTTGATTTCTATTTGTAGATGTTTGTAAGAAGGGCTGGTAGAATTTGTGCCATTATGAATTCTATCTAAAAGTGTAACAGTGTTTGTTGTTTTGTTTTCAGTATTGTGTGCTGTAATTAAAATCTTATCAGCAATAAAATCGATTGAGAGTTCAATATTTTTATCAACCTCATCTACACAAGGATTAAGCACTTCGTTTCCAATTTTATTAATGTTCTTCGGTCTTATTTTATTGCATTTGCCACAAATGCAAATGAGATTTGCCCAATCATTTATTAAGTGGGGAAAATGCACTTGAGGAAAAAAGTGTTCCACCTCTAAATGCCTTGGTATTTGCTCTTCACACAAGTAACATTTTAAATGAAAATCCTTTTGTACCAACTCAACAATATCTGCATCATTGTAATTGAAATTTTTTCTTGGTGGATTGCTTTTAACTACTCTAAACATAAGTGTTATGCTTTTACTTCAATTTGTTTACGAGCTTGTTTGTATCGTAAAAACATTTCGCTTGAAAGCGGTGTAATGGTTGCCAAATCTAAGTCTAACGCCGCTAAGCGATTATTTTGTTCT
>JBEANU010000219.1:0-3081 GCA_041165265.1 Bacteroidota bacterium
TATAAACCCCGAACCGAAACTTTTATTTCCATTCATTCCCGATTAGTAAATGATGAAACGCTTTTACAACAAGTATTTCAGGATTTAGAAAAACGAGCTGTAAAACAATCGAACACTTTGCTTTCTTATTTTATGATGATAAAAAAAGAAGAGCAAGTGGTAGAAAGTGATGAATTAATTTGGGTAAATCAAACGGAATTAATAAAAAAATCGGCAAGCAATTCATCGGTTATAAATGCTTTGGTAGATAAAGAAATTCTGCAATCAAAAAAGATGGAAGTAAGCCGATTGAAATTTAAAGGCGGCAATAATAATACGTATCAATTTACAAAACCACAGCAACTGGCTTTTGAAAATTTAGAAAAACAATTGCAACAAAAAGATGTGGTTTTATTGCATGGCGAAACAGGAAGCGGCAAAACTTTATTGTATGTTGAGTTGATAAAACAAGCCATCAGCAAAGGCGAACAGGTTTTGTTTTTATTACCCGAAATTACATTAACCGAACATTTAATCAATAAATTAAAACATTGGTTAGGTGAAGAAATTGCAGTGTATCACAGTAGATATAATGACAACCAACGTGTTGAAATTTGGAATGCTGTGATGCAAAAAAAATACAAAGTAGTGGTAGGTGCACGTTCGGCAATTTTTCTTCCATTCAGCAATTTAGGATTAATAATAATTGATGAAGAACATGATGCTTCATTTAAACAATCGCAGCGTCAGCCACATTATCATGCCCGTGATGCAGCCATTTATCTGGCTCATATTTTTAAATCAAAAACAATTTTAGGAAGTGCTACACCATCGTTGGAAACATGGCAAAATGCCTATCAGCAAAAATATGGTTTGGTAAAATTGAAGGAGAAGTACGGTGTAGCCGATTCTGAAAAAGTCAAATCAACTAAAATTGAATTAGTTGATTTACGTGAAGCCAATAGAATGAAAACTATTAAAGGAAGTTTTTCCTGGAGATTGTTTGATGCCATTACTGAAACTATTGCAGCAAAAAAACAAGTTTTACTATTTCAAAACAGAAGAGGATATTCACCATCATTATATTGTGGCGTATGTGGTTGGGTGCCTGAATGCAATAATTGTTCAGTAAAATTAACATATCACAAATACTCTGATTCTTTAAGTTGTCATTACTGCAACTTTACCCGTAGAGTGGTGCAAAGTTGCCCAAGTTGTGGTGAAAGTAATATGAAAATTCAAGGCGTTGGCACTGAAAAAGTAGAAGATGAATTAAAAATTTTATTGCCAAAAATAACAGTGGCAAGAATGGATGCTGATACAGTGAGAGGCAAAGAAGGACATCAACGCATTATGGAAAAATTTGAACGGGCTGAAATTGATGTATTGGTAGGCACACAGATGATTACAAAGGGTTTAGATTTTGAAAACATTGGATTGGTAGGTGTGCTTAGTGCCGATGCATTAATGAGTTTTCCTGACTTTAGGGTAAATGAACGAGCATATCAACTATTGCATCAAGTAAGTGGTAGAACGGGCAGAAAAAACAATAACGGGAAAGTTATTATTCAGGCATTGAATACAAGCCATTCAATTTTGCATTGGTTTTTAAAACAAGATATTGATGCTTATTATGATGAAGAATTAAAATTTAGGCAACTACTTTTATTTCCTCCTTTTGTACGATTAATACATATTCAAATAAAACATAAAAATCTGCAAACAGCTATTGACGCTGCAAATTGGTTACAGCAAAAATTATTTCCGGCTTTAGGTAAGTTTGTTTTGGGTCCTTCAAAACCTGCTATAGATAGGGTAAAAAATTATTATATACGTGAACTATTAATTAAAGTGACAAAATCAAATAATAATTTAAAAGAAACAAAAGCCCTATTAAATCAAAATTTGAAAGAACTGCCTACCATTAAAGGTTATAGCCAAGTAATAATTGATGTGGATGTGGATTGTTAAAACTAATTAATGAAATTCATACGCCCCCAAATCAGGTTGTGCTGCCCTTATGAAATCTTCTAAATCATCACTAATACTTACAATTTTACCAGCATCAATTGCTGAACTGCCTGCCAACAAATGCATATCAGAATAAGTTGATTTAAAATTTGGATTATTATTTATCAAACAGCTTACATAATTAGCAGGAAAATTTGCTGTTGAAATATCAGTGCTTAATAAACAATGATCAAAAATATAATCAAACTGTGGGCCTACTCCATAATCTTTATCAATTATCAATTCAACATTTTTATCAATATTACCATATAAAATACTGTTCGTAAATTTCACATCCAAAGGCGCCAAACTAGCTACAGAGCTAAATGCTGCCCAATTACTAATTCGTAATATAGCATCATTATGCTGAATATTACTACTTGTAAAATTTGCAATTGTACAGTTTGTAAATTGATGAATACCGCCATACAACAATTGCAACACATTTTTATTGCAATTAAAAAAAACTGAATTGGTGGCTGTAATATCAGCAAAGAAGCTAAACACAGCACTTTCTTCACAGTTTTTAATCAGGCATTTATCCAAAGTAATACTAGGTTTATTTAAAAAATTATAATCGGCTAAATTTGATGAAGAGTTTGAGCCTACCACAATTCCATCATTTGCATTTTTAATAATACAATGCCTTAAAGTACATGGCTGACAGCCCCTGATAAATAATAATGCACCCCACTGTCCGGGTAACTCATCATAATAATGCTCCAACCTATCACCTTGAAACACAATACTATCAGCCTTGGTACCAATAGCATTCAAGGTTCCGTACACATACAAATACGAGTTTTTATGCATAAATATTTTTGCTCCATGCTGTATCGTTAATGTTGAATTTTTATCAATAGCACCAAATCCAAACACCAAATGTGGCTTGTCATTTTTCCAAACTTCATTACTTGCTACATAAAATGTATCTTGCTTATCATACAAATTAGTACGCTGTTTATGAATATATACATCTTGCCCTAATGCTTGTAACACCACTTGTTGCTCACTATTTTTTGATACAATTTTAATTTTATCATAAACCACCAACGGATTATTTTTATTATTAGGATTAACAGTTACTGCTAC
>JBEANU010000220.1:0-6686 GCA_041165265.1 Bacteroidota bacterium
ACAAAAAACTGAAAAATAGAATCTAATGCCATGGGTATTTAATTTTTGCAAATGTAAATTAAAATTGTATTTTAACTATTTGGGAAGTATTATTTAATGATTTATTAATATTGAAAATTATACTTGGTATTGGTAATAAAAAATTATAACACATTTAAAAGTTGTTCTTTTATTTTTTCGGCTTCTTCTTTCATTTGCATTACAATTTTTTGTATCGTAGCATCATTTGCTTTGCTACCCGTAGTGTTTATTTCACGAACCATTTCTTGGGCAATAAATCCTAATTTTTTACCTTTTGAAATATCATTTCCATTTATAATTTCTTCAAAATAAGTGCAATGATTTTTTAATCGAACACACTCCTCATTGATATCTAATTTTTCAGTGTAATAAATTAGTTCTTGTTCCAATCTGTTGTTGTCTATTTTTTCGCCAAATCCAATATCAGTAAGCTTTTTAAGTAAATCATCTTTTTGTTTTTGATTTCGAGCTGGGGCTAATTTTTGAACCTCAATCAATAAATTTTGTATGGATTCATTATTTTTTAAAAGGTCATTTTTCATAGTAGCACCTTCTTGTTCTCTAAACTGAATTACTTGTGCCGCCGCATCTTTCACAGCATTTAATACACCTTCGCTTTCTTCTTTATCTAATATAGTTAAACCGTTTTGCATGGCATCAGGTATGCGAATAAGGGCCGATAACAAAGTGTTTTTGTCCGTATCAGATTGAGGAGCAATGTCTGATAATTCACTTAGTAATCGATTAAGTAATGGTTTATTTAATTGTAATTGTGATACCCGTGAATCGCTTCGCATTACAATTAATGTAATTGAACCACGAATTAATAATTCTTGCAAAGTGCTTCTTATGCCCATTTCAAGCTCATTATATAAGGATGGCATTTTGATAAATGCATCAATATTTTTTCCGTTTACCGATTTTATTTCAACTGAAACTGTTAATCCTTGAGTTTGATAAATGCTTCGGCCATAACCTGTTAGTGATAATATTTTCATAAAATTTGGGTTGCGGATTTTTTTTTATTTTTCATAAATTCCTTTTGAAATATGGTTAATAATGGTTGCTGGTAAAAAGCCAACAGCTTTTGCACTCCACCAATTAATGGCGCCAGGTATAATTTCATATTTTTTTTGAAGCATACCTTTTATTGCAATTTTTGCTACGCTTTCAGGTGACATTTCTACTTTTTTTGCCATCGTTTTTATTTTGTCATTAAATCCGCCAACATCAATAAAGCCAGTATCGGTAGTGCCAGGTAGCAAACTTGAAACTGAAATATTTGGTGCATGTTTTACCAACTCAATGTGTAATGATTTTGTAAAATTATCTACCAATGATTTGGAGGCGGCATACAATCCTAAATAAGGCACTGGCTGAAAAGCTGTAGTGCTACTTACATTCATGATATAGGATTGTGGTTGCTGTTTTAATAAGGGTAATAATTTGTGCGTTAAAATAATTACCGCATTTACATTTACATGCAACATTTTAAATTGAGCATCTAAATCTAACTCGGCAAATGTGCCCCACAACCCATATCCAGCATTGTTTATAAGTACTGATAAGTTTATTTTATTGGCATTGATATAATCAACAATGGCGTTAGTTTGTTGCACATCAGATAAATCTTTTTTCAAAATTGTTACGTCAATTTTGTATTGATTTTGTAATTCAATTTGTAGTTCGTTTAAGTTTTTTTCGTTTCTACCAACTACTAATAAATTGAAATTTAATTTTGCTAATTCAAAACAAATTGCTTTTCCAATTCCGCTACTGCCGCCAGTTACAAGCGCATATTTCTTATTCATAATTTTTTTTTAGAGGGTATATAGTCATAAAAAAAACCTTACATCAATTTATTGCGGTAAGGTTTTTTTGCACGGGTTATTTATGCTTTGCAAATATTTTTAGTTTGTGATAAAAGGGTGTTTTTGAATGTGCATTCCGTTCTTCCACATCACCACAAATGATAGGCACATACATTACACGGCGGCGGCTTGGAGCGCCCATAAAATCTGATTTTCCTACACGATGCCACATCCTGCCATCATGCAATGCTAAATCACCGGCATTGGCTTTTAATAGTATTTCTTTAGGATCTTTTTTTGTATTTACAAACTGCACTTTTTTGAAAAGCATACTTAGCATATTCTGGTTTTGTGAACATGGAATGATTCGTAAACCTCCATTTTTTTCAGTTGAATCATCTAAATATATACCCACGTTTATCATAGGCAATAATTTTTTTCCCATGGCTACATCTCTTGTTACATCAGTATGCCAACCCATTTGCCTAAAATTGCTATTTTCAGTATTGATATAATAGTTGGTTACCACACCATCTTTTTCTTTAAAACCAAATCTTGGTTCAAAGTTAGGAATAAAGTTTTTTAACATTTCAAATCTAGGGTCATTATATAATTTAGCAACTTCATCAGCAACAACATTTGTAAATGGCAACCTATGAATGATGGCTTTTCCATTTTCATCTTTTCCAAATTTTATGGGTATGCCATGCAGCATTTCAACCCCTTCGGCAATTAATTTATCATGCGCATTTTCAATGGATTTCCAAATTTTTTGAACATGCTCATCCGAAATAAAATTTTTATAATGTATAAAACCAAAGTGGTTATAAAAATCAATATGCTCTTGTTCAACCTTTGTGGTGAGTGTAAATTTTTTATTTATATCTAACTTCATTTTCTAATTCAAAAATTTGAGCAAAAGTAATTTAAAGATTTAATATTTATTGAAATATAAATTTTCAAGAAATTTTAAGCAATAGCATCATCAATTAAAAAAACAAAAACTTCTTTAGGGCCATGAACGCCAACCACTAAAGTTTTTTCAATATCAGCTGTTCGGCTTGGGCCTGTTTCAAAATTAATTAGCGAAGGTATTTGTTCTGGATATTTTTGTTTAATGAGTGTTAATGAATCTTTTAAATCATTTACTACTTGTTCTGAAAAGGCTATTACAATATGAATTGGAGGATAGATTCCTAAAACTCTACCGCTTTGTTGTTTTGAACTTAATGTAATTGTTCCGGTACGGGCAACTAAACTTTCGCAGGTTGTAATACCTGCATCACATGGTTCAATGGCAGCAATGTTTTTTGTATTATGAATGGTTTCAAAATTATGGGCTGCAAAAATTTTAAGTAAACTTTCATCCCAACAAATTAAATTTTCCCATTTTTTTTCAGCTATTAAATTTTTAAAATTTGCTACAAACTCAGTTACATCATCGCAGTACACAAAATAACCTCCTAAGTCGGTAAATGATTTAGCAAACTGCACTTCAAGGCTTTGGTGATTGCTTGAATATACACTTGTTTGGCCATCAATGTTCGGGAATGGTTGTTGCACTTTGTGATTTAGCCCTTTTCTTATTCGTTTTAAAATTTGCTCTTTAGCATCTGATACTTTCATGAATTTTTTATTTATTAGTACAAAATTTTCTAATTTTTTTTAGTCCAGTTTTAACCGTGAATTGTTATGATTTTAATGCTTCACGTTTTTCAAAATACATTTTCATTTTTGTTTTAGGTGGATTAAAATAACCAAATGCTACATGCGGAAATTCATCTTTTATGGCTTGCATCATTTGGCGTACGCCCATTGTTTCACCACAATCAGTAACCCCAATTTTCCCTAAATACCAATCAGGGTCAATATTAAAATTGCGCCATTGAATCATAGTTAAATCAGTATCTATAATTAATTGCCGAAGTGCTTGGTATTCGGCTACTGAATCGGTCATGCCCGGAAATACAAAATAATTGATGGATGCCCAACCCTGATAGCTTCTAACCATTTTAATTGATTCTTTTAGGTTTTCAAATTTATAATTATTGGGTAGATAATATTTGTTATAAATTTCTTCACGAGCACTATTCATACTTACTCTAATACTTTGCAAACCAGCTTTGCACATGGCTTCAACGGCCTTAGGCATACTGCCATTTGTGTTGATATTAATAATGCCTTTATCCGTTTTTTCTCTTATTAATTTGATTGCTTCAGCATTAGTTTCCCACATTAATAGTGGTTCGCCTTCGCAGCCTTGCCCAAAACTGATTAATGAATCTTCAATATTTTGTAAATGCGGTACGGTGTATTCAGCTATCTCAAAAGCTGTTGGTTTAAATTGTAATCTATCATGTGATGATGTGATAGCTTCTTCAGCAGGTTGAAACGAAATGCAGCCAATACAATTTGCATTGCAAGCTGGTGATGTGGGTATAGGTGCCTCATATCTTCCCATAAAAAAATTACGTGCCGCAGGGCAAAAATAGGTAAGTGCACAATTGTTGGCAATATGCGCCAATAGCCTATTTTCAGGATGTTGACCCAACATCTTTTTTACATTTTTCTTTACCAAATTATGGTCAAACCCTTCAGGGTCTTGGCGTTCATCTTCATCAATTCTTATGGATGTAACATAATATTTATCATCAAACCAACCTACTGCATTATAGCAAAATAAGGGTAGGGTAGGTGCTTCGGGTAAAGTTTCATAAGTAGCTAAATACAAGGTGGTGTGTGCTGGTGGTACAAATGCTGCTACAGCAAAGCCTCCTTCACGAACTCTGTATTCCCCAGTTTCAACATCAAAACCTGCTGCTTTTCTACCCGGTAAAATATAAAATTCACTGCCAGTAGGCATCTCAATAAAATCTTCAAGATCAGGTACTACAGCATCCCAGCCGCTTCTACCAGCCATATACATGGTGGTATCTTCATATACTTTTCCATCAGCATCAGCATATAATAAAAAAGGCAATTGTTTTGGTTTCATTCTTGTGAAATATTTCGGCTTACAAGGTAAGATAAAATGTACTTTTTTGATGTATTATTTTGTGTGGAATATTTGGTTGAAAATTGATTCAGCACAATTTTCGCCATCCATGGCAGCACTCATTATACCGCCTGCATAACCAGCTCCTTCAGCACATGGGTACAAACCTTTTATTTGTGGATGTTGCATTGTTTCTTTATCTCTTGGTATTCTAATAGGCGATGATGTTCGGCTTTCAGTAGCTACAAGTACTGCTTCATTGGTATAATATCCTTTCATTTTTTTTGAAAAATGGGTAAATGCTTCTTGTAAACTTTGGGTAATAAAAGGTGGTAAAACTTGTTTTAAATCTACTGATTTTAAACCTGGATGATAGGAGCAATTAGGCAGTGTAGTAGATGTTATACCAGTTACAAAATCAAGCATGCGTTGTGCTGGTGCTACCAATTTTCCGCCACCCATTTCAAAACTTTTTTGTTCAACATTTTTTTGAAATTGTAAAAATGCTAATGGTGAATTGATATCAATATTCATGTTAGATTTTTCGATTTCATTTTTTTCAACTTGTACCACCATTCCTGAGTTGGCAAATGGATTATTTCGCTTTGAGGGGCTCCAACCATTTACTACAATTTCATTGGGCTGTGTTGCAGCAGCAGCAATAATTCCACCTGGGCACATACAAAATGAAAATACACCCTTACCATTTATTTGCTCCACTAAATTGTACGATGCTGGTGGCAAATTTGCATCTCTAATTTTACAATGGTATTGTTGTTCATCAATAATTTGTTGTGGGTGTTCAATCCTAATGCCCAACGCAAAAGGCTTTGCTTCAATTAAAATATTTTGGTGATGAAGTGTTTCAAAAATATCACGAGCACTATGACCCGTTGCTAAAATTAAATTATCGGCTTCAAATGTGCTACCATCAGCACATACAGCACCTTTTAAGGCATTATTTTTAATGATAAATGAAGTTACTTTTTTATTGAAATAAATTTCAGCACCACATTCAATAATTTTTTCACGAATACTTGCAATAATATTGGGTAGATGATTGGTGCCAATATGAGGATGAGCATTTACCAATATATCATGATTGGCGCCATGTTCAACAAACCTATGTAAGATGCGTTGTACATTGCCTCTTTTACTACTTCGGGTATATAATTTTCCATCACTATAAGTGCCAGCGCCACCTTCACCAAAACAATAATTTGATTCAGAATTTACTTCCCCATCTCTATTTATTTTTGCTAAATCTCTACGCCGATCTCTTACATTTTTACCCCGTTCAATCAATATAGGTTTTAACCCCAATTCAATCAAACGTAATGCTGCAAAAAGCCCTGCCGGGCCAGCACCTACAATTATTACATTTTTTTTGTTAGAAACATTTTGATAAATAAAATCAAATTTTTCAGTGGGCTGTAACGGCTCATTAATAAATGCTTTAATGGTTAACAAATAATAGGGTTGCTTACTTCGGGCATCAATGCTCCGTTTTATTATTTGAAAGCCACTAACCTCTTTTAATTTGCAGTTACACTGTTCAGCAATAATTTCTTTAAGTAGAAAGTTTTTGAAAGCCTCATTGGGCTTTACTTTAATGGATATGGTTTGTTGCATTATGTTAGGGGTTTATCCTAAAAAATATTTTAAAATGTAAGTATATAATTAAAGACCGATTAATTTATTATTGACGAATGATTCTTATTTCATCACCGCTTAAATCAATTATTGCCGAGGCAGATTTTTCAGAAGTATCATTCTGCTTGTATTGCACCACATAATCAACATTTTTTTTAATAATTGAATTAATAAATGAAAAATTGTGAGGTGCTGCTTCGCCAGAT
>JBEANU010000221.1:0-2737 GCA_041165265.1 Bacteroidota bacterium
GGAGAGGCTTTTGTATTCCTTTTCTATGAACAGTAAGCTCCGCTGGAGCAACCCCCCAAAAATTTTCCTCTTCACCATTCCTTTATTCGGAATTCGGTTCTTCGATTATTCAAAATTCAAAACCTTCCAAGCGCTTGTATTGCCCCCTCTCAGAAGGAGAGGGCTGGGGTGAGGTTGTATTGCCGATTCCGCATTTATCGGAAAGGATGGTTGGGTTGAGGTTATTCCCTCTCATTTTGTTATAACCATCATTTGCAAATACTATAT
Source organism: Bacteroidota bacterium (assembly GCA_041165265.1). GTDB lineage: Bacteria > Bacteroidota > Bacteroidia > Chitinophagales > CAIODY01 > CAIODY01. The sequence goes on from JBEANU010000221.1 coordinate 268, forward strand.
TTGCAAAAATTTTTTTTATGTCAATATCCTTTGATAATACTGAAATTGCTTTTAAAATAAAGAATAATGCAGCACTGCGAAAGGCAAATTTTTTATTCGGAATTATTAATAACCCTTTTTTAGTAAAAATAAGCACCTCATTAGCATCCTTTTCTTTGAGTGTTCATTTGCCAATTAAATGGGCAATTAAGGCAACAATATTCCAACAATTTTGTGGTGGTGAATCGTTGGCTGAATCTAAACCTGTGGTTGATAATTTAAAAGAATTAGGGGTATTAAGTATTTTAGATTATGCGGTTGAGGCAAAAAGTGGTGAAGTTGAATTTGATCAAACTTTGAATGAATTAATTCATGTAATTGAATATGCAGCATCAGCTAATGTTCCGTTTGTAAGCGTAAAAATTACTGGGTTGGCAAGGTTTGAGTTATTAGAAAAATTACAAAACAAACATACTTTAACAGTAGCCGAACAAGAAGAGTTCCGACGAGTAAAAGAAAGAGTTAATGTATTGTGTAAAACCGCATCTGAAAAAAATGTAGCGTTATTAATTGATGCTGAAGAAACCTGGATTCAGGACCCAGTAGATGCCCTTGCAAATGGCATGATGTTGCAATACAATAAAACCAAAGCTATAGTTTTTAATACGGTGCAATTGTACCGTCATGATAGATTAGAATATCTAAAAAAATGTATTCAACTATCTAAAGATAATAATTTTATTTACGGAATTAAATTGGTAAGAGGTGCTTATATGGAAAAAGAAAGAAAACGGGCGCAGCAAATGAATTATCCATCTCCTATTCAACCCACTAAAATAGCTACAGATATTGATTTTGATAGAGCCGTTGAAGCATGCATCCATTCCATTCAGCATGTTGCCTTTTTTTGTGCATCACATAATGAGGAGTCGCACCAAAAAGCTGTTGAGATAATGAAAACAAATGGGCTAAAGGCAAATCATCCTAATATCTACTTTTCACAATTATATGGTATGAGTGATCATATTACTTTTAATATGGCAAACGCAGGATATAATGCTTGTAAATATTTACCCTTTGGGCCAGTGGCCGATGTTATGCCTTATTTAATTAGAAGGGCGCAAGAAAACACATCAATTGCAGGGCAAATGAGTAGAGAGTTGAAATTGATAAAAGCTGAATTAAACAGAAGAAATTAAATAAGCAATGGTAAAAAAAATTGTAATATTTGCCAGCGGCAAAGGCAGCAATGCGCTTAATTTAATTGAACAGTTTAAAGAAAATAAACAAATAGCAATTACCAAAATTGTAAGCAATAATGCTCAAGCTGGTGTTGTTAATATTGCTAAGCAAAACAATATTCAGGTGGAAATAATCAGCAAAAATGATTTACAACACCTTGCCCATCAATGGCAAAATGAAACGATTGATTTAATTGTATTAGCTGGTTTTTTATGGCAAATTCCTGAAAATTTGATTCATCTTTTTCATCATAAAATAATTAATATTCACCCATCATTGCTACCTAAATATGGTGGTAATGGAATGTATGGCAACTATGTTCATCAAGCTGTTTTGCAAAACCATGAAGCTGAAAGCGGCATTACAATTCATCAAGTATCGGCTGAATATGATAAAGGTGAAATTATATGCCAAGCAACATGCCCCATTGATAGCCATGAAACAACAGCAACATTAAGTGATAAAATAAGGAAATTGGAACATAAACATTTACCAATTGTAATTAAAAAAATACTTGAATAATTACCTATAAAAAGTAGATACAATAATAAAAATAATGTATCTTCGCCCACTAAATTTTAAAAACAAAATAATCTGTTTAAATAATGGCTAATCATAAAGCTACCGAAAAAGACGTTAGAAAAGTAAAAGTTCGTCGTGAAAGAAATCGCTACAAAGGCAAAACAACACGTAATGCAATTCGTAAAGTAGCAGCAATTGCAACTTTTGATGAAGCGTCAAAAGAGTTGCCTACTACAATTGCGATGATTGATAAATTAGCAAAAAGCAATGTAATTCATAAAAACAAAGCGGCTAACTTAAAATCGAAACTTACAAAAAGAGTAAATGCTTTAAAAAATGCAGCACCCGTTGCTGCTAAGCCTGCTAAAAAAACTGCAGTTAAAAAAGCAGCACCTAAAAAAGCAGCAAAAAAATAAACGTATAAGATACTATATTAATAATCCCTCAAACAATTGAAAGATTGATTGAGGGATTTTTTTTGTAGTACTATAAATTTTTTTTATTCGTTGTATTTATTCATATTGATTGCAACAAAAATTATGCACCATAAACTAAAACTTTGCGTAGCTATTTTAATACTAATTTCTGTAAAATTAAATGCACAACAAGTAGCTATAGGCCACTGGCAAAATTATGTTGGATTAAGCGATGTAGTAACACTTGCCGATGCCGATGATAGAGTATTTTGTGCTACCAATTTGGGTCTTTTTTCAGTAGATAAAACCGA
>JBEANU010000222.1:0-22963 GCA_041165265.1 Bacteroidota bacterium
AGATAAAGATGGTAAAACTCAGTTGGGTTTAGGTATTAGTTATTCAAGATTATTTAGTGCTACTGAACAAATTGATTTTTTAGATACGCCAAATGCCATCAATTATTTTAAAAAACGAGATGTATGTTATGTTGCCGATATTAGCTTTATGGCAAGTAAAAATATTGGCGTTGGGTTGCGCTATAATTACTCCATGTTGTATATCAGGCATTTTGCCAACTATACTTACAACGGAGCTACACTTATAAATCCGTATTTTGGTACCAACCAATTTAATAATTACATCACTATCCGAGGAATATATTTATTTTAAAATATTTGTAAATATTAGAAAAAGTGTTACTTTTGCCATCCCAAAAATTCAAATAAAAAGATATGTTAGTTATTTCAAACAAAGATTGCGATACAGTAGATAAGCTTTTAAAAAAGTATAAAAAGAAATTTGAAAAAGCACAAACTGTGAAAGAATTACGTGGCCGTCAGGCTTTTGTAAAACCTTCAGTAGTTCGTAGAAAAGAAGTGATGAAGGCTATTTATGTACGTGAAACCTACGGTACACAAAAAGATTAATTGTATGATTTCATCAAATTAATTTACATTTGATAAAATCATGATAGAAAAATTTATAGGATATTTAACGTTTGAAAAGCGATTTTCAAAACATACATTAACTGCTTATGGTAATGACCTTAAGCAGTTTTTTATTTTTATAAACCATACTTATGGTGAACTTGCAGTGCAACAAATTTCACACCTTCATATTCGCTCATGGTTGGTTGAATTAATGAATGATAAAGTTACAGCAAAAAGTATCACTCGAAAAATATCAACCTTAAAAACCTTTTTTAAATATTTATTAAAGGAAAATGAAATTACTAAAAACCCAATGCAAAAGGTAATGGCGCCTAAAGTTGGTAAACGATTGCCTTATGTGGTGGAAGAAAAAGGAATGAATTTATTATTAGATAAAGTTGAATATACTGATGATTTTAAAGGGCTACGTGATAAGCTGATGATTGAATTATTGTACAATTGCGGCATCAGGCGTAGTGAGTTAATCAACTTATTGATAACCAATATTAGTTGGGCGCAATTGCAAATAAAAGTGTTGGGTAAGGGCAATAAAGAAAGAATTATTCCGTTAAACCCAACATTAATACCGCACATGCAAGCCTACATTGCTCAACGAAATAATTTACAATTTGCCAACCAACATCAATATTTAATTACACTAAATAATGGCAAGCAAACCTATGATGGCTTTGTATATACTACCATTAATAAATACCTTAAATTAGTAACTACTATTGATAAAAAAAGCCCACATGTATTGCGGCATTCATTTGCAACACACCTAAGCAACGAAGGTGCAAATTTAAATGCCATTAAAGAGTTATTGGGGCATGCCAGCTTAGCATCTACACAAGTGTACACACACAACACCATTGAAAAACTTAAAAAAGCATTTACACAAGCTCATCCACGAGCGTAAAAAAATAAGTGATTATACTATTGACAATTAAAGGCGCACATAGTACTTTCGTTTTTTTTAAAACAACAAATAATTATTTTAATAACCACATAAACTTAGCGTAGTATGAACATTCAAATCCATTCTATCCATTTTCATCCTGATACAAAACTAACTGAAACTATCAATGAAAAAATTGCACATCTTGAGCATTATTTTGCCAAAATTGAAACAGCTGATGTATATCTTAAATTAGATAATAATGATGCACCAGTGAAAGAAAAAGTTGTTGAAATACGATTGCATGTGCCAGGTGCTGATTTATTTACAAGCCAAACCAGCAATATGTTTGAAGCCGCTTTAGATTTAGCAATTGATCAAATTAAAAAACAATTAATCAAGCGTAAAGAAAAAGTAGGAGCATAATTTTTTTGTATTGAGAAAATTTTCAACCGTTTTACCTGCCGTATTTAATTTATTTTTTCCTAACCCATGCATGGGTTGTGGTAAGCAATTACCCAAACATACTGAGGTGTTATGTTTTATTTGCGATAGTAAAATTAACATAACACCTTTTCATTTATTTGATAATAATTATGTTGCCGATAAATTTATTGGTCGTGCAAAAATCGAACAAGCATGTTCGCTTACATTATTCTCAAAACGTGGATTGATGCAGCATTTGATGCATTTATTAAAATATAATGGCAAAAAAGAAATTGGTATTTATTTAGGAAAAAAATATGGCAAATTATTGGCGGCTGAACACAAATATCAACAAATTGATTGCATAGTACCAGTGCCATTGCATATTAAAAAATTTGAAAAAAGAGGTTATAATCAAAGTGAATGTTTTGCATCAGGATTGGCAGAAGTTTTGCAAAAACCTGTATTGACTAATGGGTTGGTAAGATTAAATTTAAAAGATTCGCAAACCAAAAAACGACGCTTAGAGCGCTGGAAAAATGTAGCCACTGATTTTGATTGTATGGATGAAAAAGCATTGGAGAATAAACACATATTATTGGTAGATGATGTGCTTACAACAGGCGCTACATTGGATGCTTGTGCTAATATTTTAAATCAAATTGAAAATACAAAAGTAAGTATAGCCACTATTTGTGTGGTGATGAAATAAAATTTTAGAACGATGTATTATTATTAAAATACCATCGTTAATGCGTTATGTAATTTTTATCAATTAAAATTATTTGCCTTAATTATTACAATTACTTTTGTGAACTTATTAAACTAAAAAATTTCATGTATAAATTTATTATTACAATTTGTGTTTTTAGTAGCATGGTGTTTTCAGCCACAGCACAGCAAAATCAAGCCATTGCCAACGAGATAACAAAAAATGCTAACTATAAAAAAATGGATTATTTTCATTTTGAAGCCTCGTGGCTTACTTGGTTGGATAAACCTGATAGTGTAAAACTGAAACCACTATCGCATAATTTTAGTACTTATTTAAGTTATCCAATGCAATTAGGAAAATCGCATTTTAGTTTTGTGCCCGGTATCGGTTTTAGTATTGATAATGTATATTTAAATAGCAAACCTAAATATGATACTGCAAAAAACATGTATTTATCGCCTATTTCAGCTAGCACAAGCTATAAAATGAATAAACAAACGTATGGTTATTTAATGGCACCTATCACTTTAAATTATTTTTCAAAGGCTGATAAAAATGGTAAAGTATGGAAAGTATCAGCCGGTATGCGAATAAATATGTTGTTGAATAGTCATACAAAATATAAAGGCAATAATGCAAGTGGTGTAGCTGAAAAAGTGAAAAATTTTAATATACCTTATACCAACAAATACAGGGTTGATGCTAGTTTAACGGTTGGTTATGATTGGATTTATGTAGTAGCTAACTATAGTTTATCAAACTATGTAGCTACCGGAAAAGGCCCCCAATATCATCCGTTTAATATTGGCGTAGGTATAGTTGGGTTTTAATTAAAAATACTACCTATCTCTTGATTGAAAAAAAACAATATATTGCTCCATCTGATTTGATAAATCAATTAAAAGCCAAAAGCGATTTGGCGTTTAATTATTTGTATCAAAACTACTCAAAAGCTTTATTCACTATTATTTTTCAAACTTTACAAAATCAGGAACTAAGTGAAGATGTATTGCAAGAATCATTCGTGAAAATTTGGAAAAATATTGATGCTTATGACTCCTCAAAAGGAACTTTATTTACATGGATGCTGAATATTTGTAGAAATCAAGCCATTGATAAAACACGAAGCAAATTGTTTAAGAATAATTCACAGAACCAAGCAATTGAAAATAACGTAAGTGTATTCAGTAAAACTGAAAATCAGTTTAAACCTGAATATATTGGTTTGAAAACATTAACTAATAATTTAAAACCTGAATATCGTGAAATTATTGATTTGATTTACTACAAAGGATATACACAAAATGATGCCGCCGAACATTTGCAAATACCTTTAGGTACTGTTAAAACCAGATGCAGAGCAGCTTTGTTGGAATTACGAAAAATATTCAACCATTAATAATAAGTGTTGAAATGATATGACACCACATGAATTAATAAATAGCGGATTGTTGGAATTATATGTTTCAGGTACATTACCTGAAGCAGATAATGTATTGATTTCAAAAATGGCTGATGAATATTCAATTGTGCATGAAGAAATAAAGCGAATTGAAAATTCAATCATCGCAGCTTTAGAAAATGAAAATTATACGATTTCAAATCAAGCAAAAAATAAAATTTTTGAGACAATAAAAGTGATGCCATTGAATGATGAAACTAAAATTGTTAGTTTCAATAAAAATAGAAATATTATTAATTGGGCAGCAGCAGCCATGTTTTTATTGTTAATTGGCGCAAGTATTTTTATCACAATTTTATCAAAACAAAAAAACCAATTAGCCGTTCAAAAAACGCAAGCCGAAACCGATAATGAAACTTTGCTTTCACGAAATACATTTTTGCAAACAGCCATCAATAAAGCAGCTAATGATTTATCAATACTTAGATCACACGATTTTAAAAAAATAATGTTGATGCCAGTATCTTCCAATAATCATGAGATGGCTTGTGTTTATTGGAACCCCATTACCCACCAATTATTTGTAGATAATTGTGGCTTAGCAAACCCTGGCAATGGTAAAACGTATCAGATGTGGGCAATTAAAAATGGCAAACCAATCAATGTAGGAATATTCAATAAGAATATGTACAATAAAGGATTACAAGAGTTTGCATCGGTTGATGTTGTTGAATCATTTGCTGTAACTATTGAAAACCAAAACCAAGCAACCTTGCCCAATTTAGCAACACTTCAAGTAGCTGGTAAAATTTAATTTTTTAATTATTCAGCCGCAAAAGGTTTAAACTGCTCAAAAGTTTGCTGGCAATTTTTACAAAACTGTATAGCTCGGCAAAGTGTACTACCAAATGGGGTTCGTAATATGGTATTATCACTTTCACAATGCGGACATATTGCACCTGAAAGTAGCTCAGCATCAACAGTTCCAAAATGTTTACGAGGTGCAGCAATACCAAAATTTTTCAACTTTTGTTTACCCTCGTCAGTAATCATATTGGTATTCCAATGAATTGAGGTATCAACCACTACTTCAATTTTTTCATGTATAAAAATATTTTTTAAATGTGATTGAATATGATTTTTAATAAATGAAGTAGCAGGGCAAGCAGCATAAGTAGGAATCATTTTCACAATTGCCGAATTTTCAAAAAGGCTTACATCTACTATCATCCCTAAATCAATTACACTTAACGCAGGAATTTCAGGATCAGAAACTTGTTGTAATGCTTCGTATATATTTGCAGTAGTTAGCATTTATTTTTTTTGCAAAATAGTTGATTATCTACCAAACAAAAAATGATATTAATCAAATAAATATTTATTGTTATTAATGAATATTATTTTTAAAGATGAGTAATGAGAGGGAATACGGCAATCAACATTCAAGTTAAGAATCAATAATATTGGAGGTATAAAAAAAAGGCTTCAACATAGTTGAAGCCTTTAATCTGTGGGAGCTACAGGAGTCGAACCTGTGACCCTCTGCTTGTAAGGCAGATGCTCTAAACCAACTGAGCTAAGCTCCCATTTAAAGCCCCGAAAAATTCGGGAATGCAAAAATAAAATAATAATTCAAATTTGCAACTTTTTTGTACCACGTACGGGAGTCGAACCCGTCATTCCTCCGTGAAAGGGAGGCGTCTTAGCCGATTGACCAACGCGGCGTTTTTTGGGAGTGCAAAGATAATTTAGTTTTTTTATTTTCAAAACTTTTACTTAAAAAAAATATTTTATTTATCAATCTATAAAAAAAATAAAAGCAGATACAACCATTCGTGTTACATTTACGACTATGTATAAAGAATCGGATAAAAAAAGTTGTTTAATACTTGATGATATTCATCCAACATTCATCCAACAAGCTACTGCCATTGGTTTTGATTGTATTCAGGATATTGAAATGAGTAGAGAAAAATTAGAAAGTGAAATTGAAAAATATCAGATTTTAGTAATTAATAGTAAAGTAAAAGTTGATAAAGTTCTTTTAGATAAAGCAAAAAAATTACAATTTGTTTTAAGGCCTGGCAGTGGTTTAGAGCATGTTGATTTAGATTTTGCCGCTTCAAAAAATATTATTTGTATTAATTCGCCTGAGGGTAATTGCAATGCTGTAGCCGAACACACTATTTGTATGCTATTAATGTGGCACCATCAAATAGTAAAACCAATAAATGAAGTGAAAAATAAAATTTGGTTGCGAAAGGAAAATACTTGGAATGAATTAGGGGGCAAAACAATTGGTATAATTGGTTACGGCAATGTAGGAATGGCATTGATTGACAAACTGCAAAATTTTGGACTGAAAATTTTGGTGTACGATAAATATAAATCGGGTTTTGGATCTGAAAAAATAATTGAAAGTTCATTGGCTGATATAATGGAGCAAGCTGATATTATTAGCTTACACGTTCCGCTAACAAGTGAAACAAAAAATTTAATTGATGATAATTTTTTAAATAATTGTTTTAAAAATGTTTTATTAATTAATACAGCAAGGGGTGAATTGGTAGCTTTACAAACGGTAGTAAACGGTTTAAAAAACAAAAAATTATTAGGTGCTTGCTTGGATGTGTTGGCAAATGAAACATTCAGTACCTATTCAAAACAAGATAATTTGAATTTGGAATATCTACTAAATGCATCAAATGTATTGATTACACCGCATATTGGTGGATGGACACAAGAGGCAAAATTTAAAATGGCTGATATTCTGATTAAAAAAATAAAAAAATATTTCATAATTAATTAACAAAGTATATCTTTGGCGACCTCAATAAAAAAAATCATTGTATGATGTTAAAAAATACACTTAAACCGCAGTTATTTTTATTATTCTTTTTTTCGTGTGTAACTTTTGGTGCTTATGCTCAAAAAGGTGAAATACGTGGTATTGTGTACGATGCTGTAAAGAATAAACCTATGGATTATGTTGCTGTAAGCGCAACACAAGGTACAGGCAATATCAAAGGATTGGTATATACCGAAGCCGATGGAAGCTTTGTAATTAAACCTCTTGAAGCTGGCGTTTATGAATTGCACGTAAAAAATGTAGGCTTTGCCGAATATATAAGAACTGGCATTTCAGTAGGAAGTGATGGGGCTCGTATTTTAAGCGATACTATTAAGTTAGAAAAAAATACTACTTTAAAAATAATTACTGTAAGAGATGTAAAACCATTAGTTGATGCTGGTAAAACATCTGAAGGTAATACCATTACAGCAGAAGAAATTAAAAAATCACCGGTAAGGGATTTGAACTCATTAGTAGGTGCAGGTACAGCTAATATTTACCAAAAAGATGGTGGCGCAGTGCAAATTGGCGGTGCTCGTGAAAATGGTACTCGTATTATTGTAGATGGCGTTCCGTTACGTAGCGGCGCTAATATTCCAACAGGTTCAATTTCAAGTGCTGAGATTATTACAAGCGGATTACCAGCTAAATATAGTGATGCCGTAGGTGGTGTAATTAATGTAACTACTAAAGGCGGTGCTAAAGTATTTACTGGTAATGGCGAATTTTTAACCTCAAAATATTTAGATGCATACGGGCATATGTTATTTGCAGTAGGTATTAATGGGCCATTATTATTTCAAAAGCAAACTAATAAGGATAGCAAAGAAAAAAAAGCATTATTAAGCTACAATTTAAATGTTGAACTACAACATGATAAAGATGCAAACCCTTCAGCAGTAGGTATTTGGAAGGTTAAGGATGAAAAATTAACGCAATTAGAAAAAAGCCCATTAATGCTAAATCCTAACACTGGCTTTGGTTATATTCATACCGCTGATTTTGTTACTAAAGATGATATGGAGCATGTTAAGGCTAAGCAAAATGTAGCTCAAAATTTAGTGAGAGTAGCTGGTAAATTAGATTTTAATTTGAACTCAAACTTTAAATTAGTTGCAGGCGGTAACTTTTATTACAATAAACGTCATGACTATATTAGAGAGTACAGCATCTTCAATGCACAAAATAATCCTGAAATACGTGAAAGCAACTGGAGAGTTTTTGCAAAATTCACACATTTTATTGGTTCTGCAAAAAGTGATACTGCATCACTTCGCAAAGCGCAAAATGCTACTATTCAAAAGGCTTATTATACGGTTCAGATAGATTACAGTCAAGATAATTATTTAAGATGGGATGATTCACATCATAAAAATGCATTTGATTATGGATATGTGGGCAAATTTTCAAGATTATCAATGCCAACATATTCAAAACGGAAAGATTCTTTAACAGGCATCACTGCCTATTTGCAAAACATTAATGCAGATACTTTAATTCAGTTTGAAGCAAGTAATATTAATGAAACCATGTCAAATTATGCTACTCAATTTTTTAATGAAGTAGGTAATACCAGAAGTAATCCTTACAATGCAAGTTTTACCAATATTAATTTAACAACGGGTGGTGATTTTATTAACGGACATCGTCCGGGTGATGTAAACGGATTATGGTACAACACAGGTCGTCAGTTTCCGGCATATGAGTATAATCAAAAAAATCAATTGAGATTAAACCTAGAAGGATCTTTTGATTTAAAACTAAGTAAAGCATCAAAACCACATGCAATTGAGTTTGGATTAATTTATGAGCAACGTGTAGATAGAAGATATAGTTTATCAGCAGTAGGTTTATGGAACCAAATGCGATTATTAACTAACCGACAATTACAAGAGTTAGATTATTCAAATCCTATTTTGATATATGATAAAGATGGAGTATTTCAAGATACTATTAGGTATAATGTAAAATACAACGCAGCCGAACAATCAAACTTTGATAAAAACTTACGTGCCTCATTAGGTTATGCTGAAAATGGATTGAATAATATAAACATTGATGCCTTAGCCCCTAACCAATTTAATGTAAATATGTTCTCACCTGATGAATTATTTAATAATGGTAATTCGTATGCTAGCTATTATGGTTATGATTATACAGGCAAGGTTTATACAGGTAAAACAAACTATTATGATTTTTTTACAGCAAAAGATAGTAAAGGTAATTATTTAAGAAACATTGGTGCAGCACGTCCTATTTATAATGCAGCTTATATTCAAGATAACTTCACCTATAAAGATATACATTTTAATGCAGGTGTTCGTTTAGATAGATTTGATGCTAATACACAAGTATTGAAAGATCCTTATTCGTTATACTCAACTTATACCTTGGATGATTTAAAAACTGGCGCTACGCCTAAATTAGGATCAAGCACTAAACCTGAAAATATTGCAGGTACATCAGTAATTTATGTTGATAATATTATTAGTCCTTCAAAAATTGTAGGTTACCGAAATGGTGATACTTGGTATGATGCAGATGGTGTTGAAATTAAAGATCCAAATGTATTAGCAAAACAAACCAATTCAGGGAGTATTCAGCCTTATTTAAAAGATTCAAAAACTGTAATTACAAGTACAACATTTGATCCTAAAGCATCATTCAAGGATTATACACCGCAAGTAGTTATTCAACCACGTTTAAATTTTTCGTTCCCTATCAATGGCGAAGATGCATTATTCTATGCGCATTATGATGTTTATGCACAGCGTCCGCAGGATAGAAATATTATTACACCTGATTATTACTTATATCTTGAAAAAATTGCTACAGATGTTACCTTGCCTAATCCAAATTTAAAACCTGAGAAAGTTATTTCATACGAAATTGGATTTCACCAAAAATTAGGTAAAAAGAGTGTATTAAAATTATCATCTTTCTATCGTGAGTTTAAAGATTTAGTACAAGTTACTAAAGTATTTTATGCTTATCCTATCACGTACAATACTTATGGTAATAAAGATTTTGCAACCATTAAAGGTTTTGATGTACAATTAGAACAACGCAAAACTAAAAATTTAAGATTAGTTGCCAGTTATACACTTTCATTTGCTGATGGTTCAGGTTCAGATGATCGTTCACAATCAGCATTGGTTGATCAAGGATCACCTAATTTCAGAACAATTATGCCTTTAAATTTTGATGTACGCCACACTTTAGGCGGTAATCTTGATTTCCATTTTGATGATAGTAAAGATGTTCCAAAAATTTTCCATCAAAATTGGTTACAAAATTCAGGCATTAACTTGATTTTCAGAACTAGATCTGGTGAGCCTTATACCCGTTCAGGAACGGCACGAGATGAAGCTTCAATTACACCATCTGGAACAAAAATTTTAGCAGGAACAATCAACGGTTCAAGATTACCTTGGAATTATAAATTTGATTTGAAAATTGATAAAGACATTACATTTGAAACCAAGCGAAAAGATGCTGATGGAGTGTTTAAAAAAGTATCGATGAATGTATATTTTTCCATCTTAAATTTATTGAACACAAAAAATATTCAAGGTGTTTATAGCTTTACAGGTAACCCTGGTGATGATGGTTATATCGGTAGCCCAACATATAATTCAAAAGCGGCAACATTAAACTCACTAAATGGTTTTAATGATCAATATGCAATACGAGCTAATAATCCGGATAATTACAGCTTGCCACGAAGAATAAGATTTGGAGTTCAATTTAATTTTTAATTATTACAATCCTACAAAATAAACTAACATATTAATTTATATGAAAAGATTATATATATATGCAATAGCAATCGGTATTTTTATATCGAATGTAACCATGGCTGAAAATATTAAGGGATTATCAGGTGTTAACCCTCAAAGCCATTTCGGAACACCTAAAAATGGTAAAGCTGATGGTTGTACTATGCCAACCGCAAGTGTTGATTTAGATATTAACAACGTACGTGCAAGGTTAATGGATGCTGGTGACATGTGGTGGGATAGAGGTTTGGAAGTTGCACGATATGAGGTACCAAAAATTGATCCACCTGGGTCAGCACCATCAGTAAGTTCATTATTTGCAGGAGCTATTTGGGTAGGTGGGTTAGATAATTCAGGCAATTTAAGAGTAGCAGCTCAAACCTACCGCCAAGGAGGTAATGACTTTTTTGCAGGTCCATTAGATTCTGCAGGCTCTGTATCAGCTACAATTTGCTCTAATTTTGATTATTTTTGGAAGATAAATGCTACCGAAATTAAAGCCTTTCAATCATTAACTACAATAGATGCATCTACGGTTGCAGCATTTCCAAATTTTGCAGCTTGGCCAGCAAAAGGAAGCACAACTGCAACAGGTGCTAATGGAAATTCAGTTTATACAGATGTTGATTTAGCTCCATTTGTGGATGTTGATAACGATGGATTATATAGTGTTGCAAATGGTGATTATCCTTCATTTGGTGGCACTGATCCTAAAACGTTCCCTGACCAAATGATTTTTTGGGTTTATAATGATAAGGGAAATATTCATACTGAAACTTCAAGTGACCCAATAGGATTGCAAGTAAATGCAATGGCGTTTGCTTTTAAAACTTCTGACGATGTAAATAGTATGACGTTTTACCGTTATGATTTGTACAATAAAGGAACTAATATTTTAGATAGTACATACATAGCACAATGGGTAGATCCTGATTTAGGTTGTGCTGCTGATGATTATATTGGTTGTAACCCAAGTTTAGGTTTAGGTATTTGCTATAATGCCGATGCTAATGACCAACCATGTCCAAATGGCTATAGCTCAAATATTCCGATGGTGGGTATTGATTTTTTTGAAGGACCTAAAGATAAACAAGGAAAACAATTGGGTATGACAGGTTTTTATTATTTTTATAATAGCCAACCTACAGCTTTAAAAGACCCAGATAATGCAGTTCAGTTTTATGGTTACATGACAGGTACATGGCATGATGGTACAAGATTTACAGAAGGTGGAAATGGCCACGGTGGATCTACAATTACCCATTTTGTATTTCCTGATGAACCCAATAAAAGTGGAACAAATCCTAATACAAACCAACCATATTGGTCAATGTGTAATCCTACACCAATACCTGCAGGTGATGTTCGTATTGTTGAATCGTCTGGGCCATTTCAATTAATACCTGGTTCACGTCAACGTGTAACAGTGGGTATTGTATGGGTGCCAAGCGTTTCGTATCCATGTCCATCATTCCAAAAAATATTAACAGCCGATGCTACTGCACAAGCTTTATTTGATTCAGGATTTAAAATATTAGACGGACCAGATGCACCGGATATGTCAATAAAGGAATATGACAAGGAAATTATTTTAACCTTAACAAATACAGATATTACTTCAAATAACTATAAAGAAGGCTATAAAGAATTTTCAAGTAAAATTATGCCACAAGTAATAGCTAATCCTGGTAATCCAACAGCAAAAGATTCATTAAATGCAAGTTATCAATTTGAAGGATATCAAATTTATCAATTGAAAGATCAAACTTTACCATCAACTGAACAAGATTATCATGATTTAACAAAAATGAAATTAGTGTATCAAGTAGATATTAAGAATGACGTTAAAAATATTATTAATTGGTTTAGAGATGATGCAAATGGCGGTGTGTTTAATGCCTATTTACAAGTTGCAGGTAATGATGAAGGAATTAGTCATACTTTCAGAATTAAAACTGATAAGTTTGCAACTGATGATCCGTATTTAGTTAACTTTAAAACATACTATTATTTAGTAGTAGCGTATGGTTACAATAACTATAAAAATTATTCGGATGCTGATCCATCATCACAAGCTACACCTTATATCAGAGGTAGAAAAAATGTAAAAGTATATAGTGCAATTCCGCATCATGTTACACCACAACATAATGGAACTATTTTACATTCAGAATATGGAGACCAGCCTTTTGTAACCCGTGTTGAAGGAAACGGAAATTCATATAACTTCACTGGCTTAGCAGAATCATCTATTAATGAAATATTATCTAATGGTTCAATGGCTAATTTGAAGTATGATACAATGGGGGCGCCAATTAATATTAGAGTATTTGATCCAATCAAAGTACCAAAAGCAAATTTTGAAGTATATATTATGGATTCATCAAAATATTGGGTAAATGGAGTGTGGGATACCACAGCACCTGCTGCACCAAAAGATAGCGTTCGTAAAATGGGCTATTGGAAAATTGTGAATACTACAACTGGTGAAACAAGATATTCAGATAAAGATATTAGCACAAGCTATGATCAATTATTTGCAGATTGGGGTTTTTCAGTGAATATCACCCAATGTGGTTATGCTGGTACAAAGAAAAATATCACGGCAAATGTTGGAACACCACAACAACCTGATATTGTATTAACAGGGATAACCAACTATTCCCAAAATAATGGCTTCTTAGGTTGGAATTTGAAACTTAAATCAGCAGTTAATTTTTGGTATGGCCAGCAAGCTGCCGATCAAGATGGAGAAAACGGAACAAATTGGATACGTTCGGGCACTACCTGGAAAAAAAGTGATGCATCACCTGCAGGTTCTTGGAAATGGTCAGATTATGATTATGGCTCAGGTTCATTTATTGATGCATTTGATAAAGACCAAGATTTTGAAAAAATATTTGGTGGTACATGGGCTCCTTTTATGCTTGCAGCTTATGATATTGGTTCAATAGGAACTGACTTTTTAACTAATCCTATCTACAATTATGAAACTGCAATTATACCAGGTTATGATAACGCATGTATGAAAAATCATAAATTAAGTGATTTGTTTAGTGTTGACATTGTATTTACAAGTGATAAATCAAAATGGACAAAAGTGCCAGTTGTTGAAACTAATACAAATCCTAAAAATGTTGTATCTCCAGCCACTGTTGTACCAAGTGATAGATTGCGATTAAAAGCTCACCCATCATGGACCAATAAAGATAATGTAAACTCAGCCACAGGAGCCCCAGTTTATGATGATGCTGGTGGATCTGAGGGGTTAAGTTGGTTTCCTGGATATGCAATTAATATTGAAACTGGCGAAAGATTGAATATGATTTTTGGAGAAGATAGTAAAGCAAAGAATGATAACGGAAATGATATGCTTTGGAATCCAACTTCAACAGCTATTGTTGATGGTTTTGGAAGATTTGGCGGCCGTCATTACATCTATATATTAAAAACAAGATATTCAGAAGGTGCAGCAATTACCAATGCCACAACTTTGGGTTCAGGCGATGCTAATTCAATTAGAACTGATATTTATGATTCTGCAATCTGGACAGGTGTACCAATGATGTTAAACGTAGGCGGCTTATATGGCATGAAATCAGCAAAAGATGGAATTATTCCTGCAGATTTAACTTTACAAATTAGGGTTTCAAAACCTTATAGTTTGATGGGAATGGGCAATAACCCACAACATCCAGGCTATCCTAAATATACTTTTAGCATGTCGGAATTAGCGGCTGATACAGGAACATTATATACTAATTTATCCGCTTTAGATTTAATTAATGTTGTACCTAATCCTTATTATGCGTACTCAAGTTATGAAACAGGAACTTTAGATTCAAAAATTAAAATCACCAATCTTCCCAAAAAATGTAAAATTAGTATTTATACCGTTGATGGAACTTTAATTCGTCAATTCAATCGTGATACAGATTATCCAACTTATCAAGATTGGGATATGAAAAATACAGTAGGTGTGCCAGTATCAAGCGGCTTGTATTTAATACATATTGCAGCTGATGGGCTAGGGCCAAATCACGATCAATCTGTACAACGAGTTATAAAATGGTTTGGTGTAATGCGTCAAATTGATTTAAATACTTTCTAAATTATTAATCTTATCAAATTAACCTATAATAGCTTTGTATATGATATCTACAAAAAAATTAGCGTTATTGTTAGTAGCATCTTTTTCAACTGTAAGCTCAATTACAGTATTTGCAGGCAATAAGGATAGAACTGGTCAAGCAGGAGCTTATGAATTATTAATAAATCCTTTTGCTCGTAGTTCAGGGTGGGGAAGTGTTAATTTCTCAACTATCAAAGGAATTGAAGCAACTCGATTAAATGTGGCAGGCTTAGCTGAAACCGAAAGAACTGAATTAGTGTTCTCAAAAAACGTATATCTGCAATTACAGGGCGGTAATATGGGTGTGAACGATTTAGGATTCTCTCAAAAATTGGGTAAAAGCGGAGGCGTATTAGGGGTAAATATTATGTCAATGACTTTTGGCGAAATACCTATTACAACTACTGATGTACCTGATTTAGTAAATGGAACAGCAACATTAGGAACATTTAAACCTCAGTTCTTTAACTTTAGTGTTTCCTATGCTAAAAAATTCTCTGATGCCATTCAAGGTGGTGTGGGCTTTACCGGAATTTCAGAACAAATACCTAATGCTAAAGCTCAAGGATTGGCAATTGATGCTGGCGTTCAATATCATGGGTCATCTTCACCAACAATAAAATATAAAAATCTTCACTTTGGTATTTCATTGCGTAATGTAGGCACAGCTATTCAATATCGTGGTGATGGATTAAGTAAATTGGCTAAAATTCAAAATTCAGCGTATAACCAAAATATTGAAATGAGAACTGCGCCATTTGAATTACCATCTCAATTAAATATTGGTGGTGCTTATGATATTAAATCGAATGATGAATTAAAGCGTATAAGTATTTCGGGTGCTTTTATAAGCAATGCATTTACTAAAGATTTATTAGGCTTAGGAGCTGAATTAGCCTATAAAGAGCAATTTTTATTACACCTAGGTTATAGATATGAGCCAGGCAGTTTTAAAGCTGGTGCTGTTCGCTCAAATGTTTATACTGGCTTAAGCGCTGGTTTTACTTTTGAATTACCAGTAAAAAAAGATGGACCTACTTTTGGAATTGATTATTCATACAGAACTACAAATCCTTTTCACGGAACACATTCAATAGGTATTAGAGTTACTTTATAACAAAATTTTATTATTTTTGCCATACAAACAGGATGTATCATAATGATACATCCTGTTTATTTTTTTTGAAACAATCAAACAAATTTACATGATGAGCTATACGTATTTAAGTCAGGAAGGAATGGACAATTTAAAGAGTGAATTGGCTGAATTAAGAACAAAAGGAAGAGCAGATATGGCCAGGCAAATTGCGGAAGCACGTGACAAAGGCGATTTAAGCGAAAATGCCGAATACGATGCCGCAAAAGAAGCCCAAGGACATTTGGAAGCTAAAATTGCTAAATTGGAAGATATGTTATCAAATGCCCGTGTAATGGATGCTTCAGCAGTAGATACATCAAAAGTATCAGTAATGTGCAATGTGAAACTGAAAAATTTGAAAGATAAAAAAACAGTAAAATATCAATTAGTAAGTGAAAAAGAAGCTGATTTAAAATCAGGGAGAATTTCAGTTGGTTCACCAATTGGAAAAGGATTATTAGGAAAACAAGTTGGCGAAGTAGCCGAAATTACCGTACCAGCAGGGAAATTAAAATTTGAAATTTTAGAAATAGGAGCATAGTTTCTTTTTCAAAATTCTACTTGTTACTTTGCACGTTTAATTTTTATAAGTGCAATCCAAACCACAGTTTATACATTTTATTTTTTTATTTATTGGTGCCATCTGTATTGGTTGGTCAGCTATTTTCGTAAAATTAGCTGGTGTATCAGGCATCACATCAGCATTTTACAGAGTGTTGATTGCATCAGTTGTTTTGTTTCCTATTTGGATTTTTAGCAAAAATAAATTTCCGGATAAACAAAGTTTGCTACTCATTTCATTAGGAGGCTTTTTTTTTGGTATGGATTTAATTTTTTGGAATCAATCCATTTTTTTATCATCAGCAGGTTTCAGCACTGCGTTGGCTAACTTTGCACCTGTTTGGGTAGCATTAGGCAGCACAATTTTTTTCAAGCATCAACTCAATAAATATTTTTGGTTAGGAACTATCGTTTCAATCATTGGCGTATTGTTAGGAATTGGATGGGAAAAAATAAATCACCTTGAAATTGGCTTAGGTAATGGCTTTGCACTGATTGCAAGTTTTTTCTACGCCTGTTATTTATTAACAACAGGTATAGCTCGTCAAAAAACTGATACACTTACTTTCATGACATTTGCTACAATTGCTTGCACCATCACGTTATTTTTTAGCACTTTGATTTTGGATGAATCATTTGTTGTGCCGCAACAATCATGGTTGGCATTATTAGGCTTAGGTTTGATAACCCACGTTGCAGGCTGGCTGACCATCAACTACGCATTAGGGCATATTCATTCCTCTATCGGTTCAGTGTTGTTATTAAGTCAGGCAATTCTAACTTCGTTATTCGCAATTCCAGTGTTGCACGAATATTTAACTTCCTCACAAATCATTGGCGGTTTGATTGTATTGATTGGAATTTTAATTGTTATTTTGAAGAGATAATTTTTTAAAAATTGATTTATGAAACCTGAACTTGTTCACACAAAAATTTTCGAAATCAGAAATCAAAAAATCATGTTGGATTTTGATTTAGCTGACATGTACGAAATTGAAACAAAGTATTTAAAACGAGCAGTGAAGCATAATTCAGACCGTTTTCCTGACGATTTTATGTTTGAATTAACTAAAGAAGAATGGGAATCTTTAAGGTGCAATTTTAGCACCTTAAACAATGGAGGAAGAGGTCAGCACTTAAAATATTTACCTTATGCTTTTACCGAACAAGGCGTAGCTATGCTTTCAAGCGTATTGAATAGTCAGAAAGCTATTCAAGTGAACATTTCAATTATTCGTGCCTTTGTTTTTATTCGTCAACATGCTTTGAATTTTAAAGAACTTACCGAACAATTAAAATCATTGGAAACTAAGTATGATAAGCACTTTAAAGATGTATATGAAGCGTTGGATTATTTGCTGAATAAGGATAAACAAATTGAACAACAGAGTAAACGAACAAAAATTGGTTATAAAATTCCGAAGAAATAATTTACGTGCAACACAACATTCCATCTTCACTACTCTCTGAACTGCGCCAACAGTTTAGCTTTGATGAAATAAATATTTCTTCGTAAATTTGCACCATAATTAATCGAATTTAGAATGATACAACAAGCTATTAATATCACTGACATCAAAAATATTTTTCCTAACGAATGGGTTTTGTTAGGCAATCCGATAATGGATGATGCTAAGCTGGATGTGCTTTCAGGTGTGCCTTTGTATCACAGCAAAGACAAAAAAGAAGTTTGCTATATTGGTAGAGATAAAACTGCTGATTATGAAAAAGTAACACTAATTTTTACAGGCTCATTCAAACCTACCCGAAAAATTACAGGCATTTTTAATCTAAACTAATTGTGAAGGGTTTCTTTGCAACATAACATTCCTCCATCACTTCTTTCCGAACTGCACCAACAGCAAGGTTTTGATGAAATCAAATTCATTGAGGCACTTTTTGAACAAAATATTTTTGGAATTACCAAAAATTGGTAACTTTGAAAAAACAATTACCATGCAAAGAAACACTTCAGTATCATTAGGGAATTATTTTGAAAAATTTGTGGAAAAAAGAATTGATGAAGGTAGATATAAAAATGCAAGTGAGATTATTCGAGCTGGTTTGCGTTTGTTAGAAGAAGAAGAAAATAAAATAAAAGTGCTGAAATTGTCTATTCGTGAAGGAATTGACAGCGGCATTGCAAAAAATTTTGACGCTAAAAAACATTTGCAAAAGTTAAAAGCCAACAGAAAAAAGAATGGCTAAATTTTTTCTCACTAATAAAGCTGTTGATGACCTTACACAAATCTGGGAATATACTTGTGAAGAATGGTCAGAAAAACAAGCTGATAAATATTATGAACTGCTGATTGATGCCTGTAAAGAAATCGCCCACAATTCTTTTGTGGGGAAGCAATATGAAGAAATTGAGAAAGGAATTTTGGGTATGCTTGTTCAAAAACACATAATTTTTTATCGAGCAAAAACTGAAAAAGAAATTGAGATTTTAAGAATATTGCATGGTAGTATGGATTTAAAAAATCGAATGAAAAATTAATCGTGCAACATAACATTCCTCCATCACTTCTTTCCGAACTGCGCCAACAGCAAGGCTTTGATGAAATAAAATTCATTGAAGCGCAATTACAATTGCCACCAACTTCAATTCGGTTAAACAATAAAAAGCAAGTTGATTTTTCAGCATCAGCTAAAGAACATCAAAATCATGCAATTGCAATTCCTTGGTGCAGCAACGGATTTTATTTAGAAAAACGTCCGTCATTTACCTACGACCCATTGTTTCATGCAGGCTGTTATTATGTGCAAGAAGCCAGCAGCATGTTTTTAGAATTTGCATTAAAGCAAACTGTTGATTTGAATCAAGCACTCAAAATACTTGATTTATGTGCCGCTCCGGGTGGTAAGTCAACTTTGGTAGCATCATTAATAAATGAAGAATCGTTGCTCGTTTCTAATGAAGTAATAAAAAACAGAGCAACAATTTTAAAAGAAAATATTTCAAAATGGGGTAATGAAAATGTGATGGTTACTAATAACGACCCCAAACATTTTGAAAGATTAGCAAACTATTTTGATGTGCTGCTAATTGATGCCCCATGCAGCGGAAGCGGTTTGTTTCGCAAAGAGCCAGAATATTTGAATGAGTGGAATGAAAATGTGGTGAATCTTTGCAGTCAGCGGCAGCAAAGGATTTTGGCGGATGTTTGGAAATGTTTAAAACCAAATGGCATTTTAATTTATAGCACTTGTAGTTTTTCAGAAAGTGAAAATGAGGCAATAGCAGATTGGATGATAGATGAATTAGATGCGGAAAATATTTTAATAGAAATTTCAGCTGAATTTAAAATTGTAGAAACAAAATCGAAAAAACACCAGGCACAAGGATTCAGATTTTATCCGCATTTGTTGCAAGGCGAAGGATTTTTCTGCACGATAATGCGAAAGAAAAATTCTGTTTTGCAATTCACCAAATCCTCTCCAATTGGAGAGGGTAAGGGTGAGGTTAAAAAAAAGAAAGAATTGCAAAACAAAAATTTAGCGAAAAAAAATATTCCCATCAACAAAACCATTTTGAGTAAATGGCTGAAAAATATTGATACACTTGAGTTTCAGCAAAAAAATGAATTCGTGATTGCTCAACCAAAAATCTTAGCATACGATTTTGAATTTATTGCATCACAATTAAATGTTATCAAAAGTGGCGTTAACATTGGGCAATTAACTCACAAAGATTTAATTCCTGAACATGAATTAGCATTGAGTTTTCTGTTGAATGACGACATTCAAAAAGTAGAATTAAGTTATGAACAGGCTATTCAATATTTAAAGAAAGACAACATGGACCTCACCCCAATCCTCTTCAAAAGAGAGGGAGAAAGCCTCATCCTAAATCCTTCTCCTTCAGAGAAGGACTTTAAAAGTGGTTGGACATTGATGCAATATCAACAACAAAACTTGGGTTGGGCAAAGATTTTACCCAATCGCATCAATAATTATTATCCCATGAACGGAAGAATTTTAAAATAAAAAGTAAAAAAATAGTACTATGAAAATTGATATACATACGCATATAATGCCAAAACAAATTCCGAATTGGGCAAATAAATTTGGCTATGGTGATTTTATTCATTTGCATCATGATGGCTCAAAGCCCTGCTGTGCAAGGATGATGAAGGGAGATAAATTTTTTAGAGAAGTAGAAGAGAATTGTTGGGATGGTGATGTGAGAATTGTGGATATGGAAAAACATTCAGTTGCACAGCAAGTTTTATCAACCATACCTGTATTATTTAATTATTGGGCAAAGCCAAAAGATGCTATGCAAACATCGCAATATTTTAATGACCATATTGCTGAAGTGTGCAGTAGGCATAGCTCTCGGTTCTTTGGTATAGGTACAGTACCATTGCAAGATGTTGATTTGGCTATTGAAGAAATGGAACGATGTATGAAAGTATTAAATTTAAAAGGCATTGAAATTGGTACCAATGTGAATCAAGAAAATTTGGGCGATGCAAAGTATTTTCCATTTTTTGAAGCAGCCGAAATGTTAGGAGCTGCTATATTTATCCATCCATGGGAAATGATGGGGGAAGATCATTATAAAAAATATTGGTTGCCTTGGTTAGTAGGTATGCCTGCTGAAAGTAGCCGTGCAATTTGTAGTTTAATTTTCAGTGGTACAATGGAACGCTTACCTAATCTGCGTTTGGCGTTTGCACATGGTGGTGGTTCGTTTCCTTATACGTTTGGACGTATTGCACATGGCTTTGATTGTAGGCCTGATTTGGTTGCGATTGATAATCCTATTCATCCTAAAAATTACATCGGTAAATTTTATTTAGATGCACTAACACATGATGCAACAGCGTTAGATTATATCGTGAAAATGTTTGGCGAAGATAAAATTTGTATGGGTACTGATTATCCATTTCCGTTGGGTGAAGATGTGCCTGGTGCTTTGATTGAAAGCATGCAATATAGCAATCAAACGAAAGAAAAATTGTTATATAAAAATGCTTTAAATTGGTTGAATGGTGTATCATAAGGTTAATGGTTCATAAAAGTTCAGCATGTTTGTTTGTGAACAGTTTGAAAAATTATTTATGAATAAACTTATTAAATTCACAATTCAAATTTATATAAGGCATGGTACAATAAATTGATGATGATTCAAGCAGGGCATTAAGAGTTTTTATTTCAATTGATGAAAGAGGAAAATTAAAAAATGAATTTAATATCTCAGTTGAACCTATTGATTTTATTATACTTGAGCGGCATAAATAACTGTTGTAGATAAAATTTATACCACAAAACGAACTAATTAGTCGTCCCTCAAAAAGTAATTTTGCGCTAAATTGCCATCAAAACAAAAATTGAGAAATTAAGCTAAACGAATCACAATACCATTAAAAATATTGTTTAATGAGTAAATCAAAAATCAAATTTTGTGCGGTGGCTTTGAGTTAGCGAAATCGAATTTTGTTAGAATCATGTAATTTAATGTCCATCAGCATTTCAAGAGTAACCATGATATTGCTACAAAAAAAATTGATACGTAGTATTTTCAAATTATTGTTTTGAAGGCTTGATTTTATTTTGTTTTTTCTCTTGTATCAAATTGCAAATCCTAACTTATTAGAACAAGAAAAGAAAAAATTAAATCTGCTGTAAATCCAATCATTTCAATAAAGCTAGGTATTTGCTCATTAGTTTTTTACTGATGAATCAGTATTTACAATTTGACAAAACGAACGAAAAAGTCAAGGCTCTGTAAAAACTATCTCACTTTTAACGCACTTTTTATATTTCTATCATCCATTTGATACGGATATTTTTCATAAAGTGTATTATCTTCGGTTATTGAATAACCTTCTAATGAATTTTTGAAAGCCTGATGCAGCAAAGGTTGTGGGTCGTAATTTTTGTTGATGTGTTTTAGCCAACAAGCTTTATAATATTGTGCATCTGAAAAATTAGGGTACTTAATTAAACAGCTATCTAAATATGAAACAGCGATTGGATAATTTTCCAGTTCGCTTTCTGTAATTGCTAAATAAAAATAGTTGAGTTGATGCACATATTTTGTACCGTACTTTTCTGCTTCTTCATCAATACATTTTTGAAAAAGAATTTTTGCTGAATCAAATTTATTCAATTGCAAATAACTTAAGGCGATGTAAAAATTATATTCATGGTCCATCTCAAAACCATTGCCCCATAAGCGTTTTGCTTCAGTAAAATCTATAATAGCATCATGATAATTTTTTCTGAAAATGCAATTCATAAAACCACGATAAGGCAAATAACCTTGTTTATCCAACTCAACTGCTTTATCTAAATAAGGTTTGCCAGCTTCGTATTTATGACGCTTATAAAGTGGCATGGCTTGTTGCTGATACAAAAATGCTTTGTTGGGAAGCAAGGCAATGGCTGAATCAAAATTTTTTCGCCATTCAGGATGATAGTACGAATGGGTGTAAGCCCCATCTTTAATAAAATGTTGGATTACTTTTTCTTCAAAT
>JBEANU010000223.1:0-2589 GCA_041165265.1 Bacteroidota bacterium
TCTGCCTCATCTAAGTTGATTGCTACTTCTTGATTATTAAAAAATGGAACAAGACCCGTGTAACCCTCTCGTAAAATTATTGTATCAATTAACTCAACAACATTGGGATTTGTATTTTCAATTACTGGATGATTACAAGTGCAATCAGAACAATATTTCATAGTTAGCTCCCATATTGATTTATACGTTCTAATGCAATATTGAACGAAGCAAAAATTGGGTCAATTTCTGTTCGCAAATGTTTGTAGTTAAATACAAATTCATTGTTAGCATTTTCAGCTAAATAAAAATTCAATCCTTTGCAGTTGTTTTCTTTTTCTGAAATATATCTAATAGCGCTCACCATATCAGGATTATGGCTGGCTATAAAAAATTTAACACCTAACTCTTTATTCATTATCACAATCATTCTAGCATACTCAATAATCCATTGAGGATGAAGATGTGATTCTGGTTCGTCAATAATTAAAAGTGTTTTATCCGTGATTGAACCGTTTTTTAGTAAAAGTTGCAAAATTGCAAATGACTTTACCCCGGTTGCGCAATCTAGCAAATTAAATATTGCGCCATCGCTTCTCTTAAAAGTAAAATCAAAAGTAGAAAGTGCTGTGTCTTCAGATGAAACTTCACCACTAATAATTTCTTTTGAAATTGTTTTTGATACTTTTTTATCAAAAGATTTACCACGTTTTTTTAATAATTCATTTAAATCGTCCCAATGCTGATTTTCCGTAAACTCTTCACCAATCATCATTGGAGTATCAACATAAATTGCAGTTTGAATTGAGTATGGTATTGCTAAAGAAGTTTTATTTGTCGAAATAATTTGTTGACTAAATTCAATAACCTCAAATAAATCTGGCAATTTATCATCATTAAAAACATCTCTTAATGCCTCATTAAATAAAGAAATTGGTCTTGATTGCATTTTGCCAAATGCTTCTTTATAAAGTCCTTCTACAGCATAGATTACTTTTTCAAATAAAACTTGAATTGTATCTTCCGAGTTATAATCTTTATCATTCACAATATCATGAATAATATTTTTTAATCGATTGAAAGACAATAAGTTTCTATCGCTTTCTTTTAAATTTTTCAGTCCATTTGAATAAAAATCACATGATTTTTGAATTATAGAAATAAGCTTACTCATTTGATCTTCAAGAGAATTTTCTGAATTTCTTTTTGCTTCAAATAGCTCTTTTCTTAATTCATCTCGTTTAGTCCTATCTTTTTCAATTTGAAAAGTTTCATGCTGAACAATATCCAAAAATCTATCTACGTTTCTTAATTTGTACCTAAGTGAATCTGCAACCAAATCATTATAACCTGACGTAGTTTTAAAAAGATAATATAGCAGTTTTGAAAGCGTACTTTTTCCACAACCATTTTCACCAGCAACAACAGTTATTCCGTCAATAATAATATCAGATTGCTTGATAGCTCTGAAACCTTCTGTTCTAACTCTAATTTGTTGGTCTGTCATTTTTTTTATGCTAAATATAATGGTAAAAGTACAATAAAATTAAACAGCAACTCAAGCCATCGCTAACTCTTCTACACTTGGGCAAGTGCAAATCAAATTTCTATCGCCGTGTGTATCGTTTACACGAGCAACCGAAGCCCAGAATTTACGTTGCTTCAAGTAAGCTAATGGGAATGCAGCTTCTTCACGGCTGTAACTATGTGACCAATCATTTGAAGTGATGGCAGCTAAAGTATGCGGTGCATTCTTCAAAGGATTATCTTCTCTGCTGAAAGTTGCATTTTCCACTTTTTTTATTTCTTCTCTGATGGAAATTAAAGCATCACAAAATCTATCCATTTCTGCTTTGTCTTCACTTTCTGTTGGTTCAATCATAATCGTTCCAGCCACAGGAAATGAAACTGTTGGAGCATGAAAACCATAATCCATCAAGCGTTTAGCAATGTCAGTTACTTCAATGCCATAAGCTTTAAATGGTCTGCAATCCAAAATAAATTCGTGTGCTACTCTGCCTTTATTGCCAGTGAACAACACATCGTAATGCGTCATCAATCTTGTTTTCATGTAGTTCGCATTCAAGATGGCATGCTTTGTTGCATTCATAATTCCTTCGCTACCCAACATTTTTATATATGCATAACTAATCAATAAAATACTTGCAGAACCCCACGGTGCAGCACTTACAGCCGTTGTTCCTTTTTCGCCACCAGTGATTTGATAAATATGTTTTGGTAAAAACGGAGCTAATTTTTCATTGCAACAAATTGGTCCCATGCCTGGTCCACCGCCACCATGAGGGATGGCGAAGGTTTTGTGTAAGTTGATGTGATTCACATCAGCACCAATATTCGCAGGCGAAGTCAAGCCTACTTGTGCATTCATGTTTGCACCATCCATATACACCAAGCCACCACAGTCATGAATTATCTGACAAATCTCTTTGATAGATTCTTCAAACACACCATAAGTGGATGGATATGTAACCATCAAACAACTCAAGTTTGAAGCATGTAGCGTAGCTTTTTCACGTAAATCATTCACATCAATATTTCCAATTTCATCACATTTCACCGCAACTATATTCATTCCACACATCGCTGCTG
>JBEANU010000224.1:0-2543 GCA_041165265.1 Bacteroidota bacterium
TTTTGAAAATGGTTATATCGGCATTCAAGCAGCAAGAGGTCAGGCTTCGCATTTTAATCTATCAACTAAGTTATATTCAACGCTCTATTCCTTGATGGCAGTAGCAGCAACAGGCATTACGATTGGTGCAGTATTTATTTTAGTAAAATATTTTCAATCAGATTTTCCTGAATTATCAACGGCTTATTTATGGAGTATTCGTTTTGGGTTATTCATTTTTATTGTGTTTGCATTTCAAGGATTTGTGATGGGCGGCAGATTAACACACACAGTTGGCGGTGAAAATGATGTAAGAACTTTACCTATTGTAAAATGGAATATCACCAAAGGTGATTTAAGAGTGGCGCATTTCATCGGCATGCATGCTTTGCAAGTTATTCCGCTGCTGGCGTATTATATTATTCCGAATATAGTTGGTGTAATTATCATCAGCACGGCATATTTTCTTTTAGCTGTTTTTGTATTGTGGCAAGCATTAAATGGTAAACCTTTTATTAAGCTGAATCTTAAATAAACTCTTTCACGATTATTTTCTTTTGCTGATTTTATTCAATGAAATAGCCCTTTGACGAGTGCATTTGAATCGGTTGATTTCTTTCTCTCTTAAATAAAAGTGCTTTTGACTTACTTTTTCATTCACTCTTTTTCGCCATAAATTAAAACTGCTTCGTTTCAATTCTTTACGCATAATAGCAATCACTTCAGCTTCGCTAATGTGAAATTGAATTCGGATGGCTTCAAATGGGGTTCTATCTTCCCATGCCATTTCAATTATTCGGTCCATATCTTTTGCAGAGAATGTTCGGTTCATTTATGGTTGATTTTTGTTACTGGTAAATTAGGTTTTGCATAAGCAAATCTATCTAAGTAATTCACGGTGTGATACGCATCAATACCGCTACTACTCAACGATTGAGCTTTTACTAAATCAATAAATCCATCAGGCTGTATTAAGCTTTCATCCACAAAAACCATTTCAATTTTTCCAATCACAAAAAATGTATTGTTAAGCGTAATAGGAATAATTTGTTGTAGTGATACGCCAAATTTGATTTTGCTTTCAGCTACAAATGGGGCTTCAAAATTTTCAATCCTTTGTTCAGTTAATCCAATTTTTAAAAATTCGCTTTCGCCTTCGGCATATTTAGCACTAGTTTGATGCGCCTTTTCAACAAAAGAAGCATGAATATGATTGATGGTATAAAAGCCTGTTGCTTCGATGTTCGCTAATGTATGTCCGCCTGCTTCTAACGGTCGGTTTACAAATCCAACCAAGGCAGGGTCAGCACCCAAATGAACAATATTGCTGAATATGGCTAAGTTAGATTCAGCATGATTATTTTTTGTACCAATCAAACTAACTGGCTTAAAACCCGAAAGGCTATTGATAAAATTGCCTCGGTAAAATCTTTCCCATGATGCAATGGTTTTGTTATCAATCATCTTTCAACGTGTTTTTTGAATTTTATTTTAAAATGTGAAGTTGGAACAAAACGTAAAATGAATTGTTCAAGAATTATGAAGATTTTTAAAAAGCAATTATTGCCTGAAAAAATTTGTGAGGTTTGCCAAAGACCATTCACTTGGCGAAAAAAATGGAAAAAAAATTGGAATGAAGTAAAATATTGCAGCGATGCATGTCGTAAAAAATCTAAACTTAAACCTTAAGAATAAAAGAAGTTCTGATATACCTACTACCAGTTTATGATTTGAAGAAACTACGCTAAAACTTTTAAGGATTCATATCCAGAATTATTTCTAAAATAACAGCCCTAACAATGGTTCAATTTCTTAATAAAGTTTTTTTTATCAAAATATCAACAACATCAAAATCAATATTTGCTAAATGCACAACGTGTAGTAACATCAAAATCGTTCTTTACAAATTGTTTACGTTTTGATTTGTTACTTTTGCACCTCAAATCACATTTTTAAATTTGTACATGAAAAAATTCTTCGTCATTTCGGGTATTGTAGTAGTAATTTTAATTGCTGCAATTTCGGCTCTTCCATTTTTATTTAAAGATAAAATTGTAGCTAAAGTAAAAACTGCTATCAACGAAAATGTAAATGCCAAAGTTGATTTTGGCGATTTTGATTTGAGTGTTTGGAAACATTTCCCCAATTTAACTTTTACTTTGAATGACTTGAGTGTGGTTGGTATCAACGATTTTAAAGATGATACTTTATGCAGCATCAAACAATTTGAAACTGCGATTAATTTATTTGATGTAGTAAAAGGCAGCAACTATTCTGTAAATGCAATCTATTTGCGCAGCCCACGAATTTTTGCAAAAGTATTAGCCAATGGCAAAGCCAATTATGATATTACAAAATCTGATTCTTCAAAATCAACTTCAGCAACCGAAGAAAGCAAACCTTTTCATTTTTCATTAAAAAAATATGCTATCGAAAATGGCTACATCATTTGGGATGATGCCACCTTAAAACAATCAGCAAAATTAGTTGGGTTGAATCATGAAGGCAGCGGTGATTTTACCAGCGATTTATTTACATTGGTTACTCAAACCGAAATTGAACAA
>JBEANU010000225.1:0-5511 GCA_041165265.1 Bacteroidota bacterium
TTATGAATTTGAGTTAATTGCCTTAGATATATTCCTTCAGCATTCATGTATCGGTACCTTGCATCCAACAAAATATTTTTATTTATTTTTTGCGAATGATGGGCATCTAACATGCTTTCGCTTTTCAAACCAATTGTATAAAATAGTTCAGAATATACTTTATTATTAGTTTGATACAATAACATATTTTTTATATCAAACCGTAAAGCATCATATTCGGGCTTCTGAAAATTGAAGCCAAATGGTGTATTTAATTTTTGATTGTAAGTGTAAATAGGCTGCCCTAAATTTCCTAAATCAAAATAAAATAGTGTTTTGAATTGCTGATAAGCTGGATGAAATTGATGGAAATTATTTAACGTAGTATCTAAATAAATTAAACTTTCGGGCGATTCAAAATTGTGTGATGAGATGATGCTTGAATCCGTTTTTAATAAAATACCATGTTGCTTTTGAGCAAAAATTGATTTGCCAAAAACAATAAACAGAAAGCTTAATACTAAAATTATTTTGTTCAATGTGATATTTTTTTTAGCCCAAGTTTTCTTTTAATTCTACCAAAAACGATTTTAACTTTTGCAACGATTCAACTAATTCAAATTGTTGATGTGCATTTTTGTTTTCTTTCAAATATTTTTTTGCACCCTCAATAGTAAAGCCTTTTGTACGAAGCAAATGATAAATTAATTTTATATTTTCAATATCTTGTTTGGTATAAAGCCGATCGCCTTTTTTACTTTTTTTGGGTTGAATAATAATAAATTCACTTTCCCAATATCGCAAAACTGAGGGCGCAATATTAAATTGTGCAGCCACTTCGCTAATGGTGAAATAAATTTTTTCTATCTGAATTTCTTTATACGGCATTACCCAACAAATTTGAAAGTAAAATTTGAATTATCATACATTAAGCAATGAAATATTTGATTTGTACATTTGTTCAATAAATAATTTTTTTTATGATAGTAGTTACAGGTGCTGCTGGTTTTATAGGTAGTTGTTTGGTGGCGCAATTAAATCATGCTGGGTTTACCGATTTATTATTGGTAGATGATTTTTCAAATATGGAGAAAATGAAAAATTTGCAACAAAAAAAATATACTGAGTTAATGCACCGCAATATTTTTTTAAATTGGTTTGAAAACAATGCTGCATCAATTGAGTACATATTTCATATTGGTGCCAAAACTGATACTACCTTATTTGATACCAAAATATTTGATGAACTAAATGTAAATTACTCCAAATCAATATGGCATATTTGTTCTGAAAATAATATACCTATGCTGTATGCCTCATCAGCAGCTACATACGGGGCAGGTGAATTAGGTTATGATGATAATGAAATTGATATCCCGAACCTAAAACCGTTGAATCCTTATGGGCAATCAAAACAAGATTTTGATGTGTGGGCTTTGCAACAAAAAAATCATCCACCACAATGGTATGGCTTAAAATTTTTTAATGTTTATGGGCCTAATGAGTTTCATAAAGCACGTATGGCAAGCGTTGTTTTTCATGCTTTTTATCAAATTAAAAAAGATGGTTTTGTAAAATTATTTAAATCGCATCGTACTGATTTTAAAGATGGAGAACAGCTTAGGGATTTTGTGTATGTAAAAGATTTGATTGATGTAATTCTGTTTTTAAAAAATGAAAAACCAAGCAACGGAATTTATAATTTAGGAAGTGGCAATGCCCGAACATTTAAAGATTTGGTAACTGCTATTTTTACTGCATTGCAATTACCAGTAAATATTGAATATATTGATACACCGCTTGATATAAGGGATACGTATCAATATTATACACAAGCTAATATGCAAAAATTAATAGCGGCAGGTTATCATCAATCTTTCACAAATATTGAAAGCGGTGTTGCTGATTATGTAATCAACTATTTGCAAACCAATCAATATGAATAATTTTTTATTTGAAAAAAAGGGTATAAAAAAAGCTATTCATTTTTTTTTCTTAAATAGTTCAACCAACTATCAGTTAGCCTTACCAAAATGCTTTTTCGTTCGGTAATTATCTCAATAGTTCCTTGCATTTCAGGCATAAATTTCACTTCTTTTTTTAATGAAGTAATTATTGGAGATGGTAATGAAATATCAACAGCGTAATCAATTTCTTTATCAGTAACAACAGGTACAAGTGATATTCTTTCAACCTTTCCGTCAATAAATCCAAATTCGTTTTCAGGATAATTAAATAAAATTAATCTTGCTTTTTGCCCTATTTTTAATTTAGCTGAACCTATTTGTGGTACTAAAACTTTGCATATAATATGTTTGTTTTCAGATACTATTTTACAAAATTCATCTCCCATTTTTAAGGTTTGATTTTCACTCCAAAAATTCTGAAAACTAACCTTACCAGCTACATTTGTTTTTAGTAAATATTTTTCTTTCCATACTATTATAGCAGCTTTTAATTGTTCTTTTTGTGTAATTAACTGAATATTTTTATCGTTTAACTCTTTTTGATAGGTTTGCTGTAACTGGCTTACTTGCCCTTTTAATTGAAAATTTTGTAGCTTATTATTTTTAATATTTAATTGAAAATTTTCAATTTGGTTTTTAGCTTGTAAATAATCTGTTTGAATTTGATTCCAATCATTTGCTGCAATTATTTTTTCATCATACAATTTTTTTTGTTGTTGAAATTGTTTCTCTTTTAGCTCAAATGTTTTTTTAGCATTTTCAAATTCATTATTTAATTCAATTAATTGATTGGCTTGAATAATTGATTGTGCCTGCATTTGATTAGCTTGTTGAATAGTTATTTTTTTATCTACTAAAAAATAATTATCTGAAATGCTATTCATAAATCCTGCAAAGGCAACATTTACTTCACCCAAATTTTGAAATGTATTTAATTTATTTTTCCAATAATTAAATTCATTAATACCATTAATTGTGTTATCATTTAAAATTGAATCTAACCGTAAAACTTCTGTGTATTTAGCCGGATTTTTAATAATAGCAATAGGTTCATCTATTTGTACAAAACTTTTATCGGTTACAAATATTTTTTCAATGCTACCATTTGATTTGGCTATGATGGCTGATGGTGGGTTTTGGGTGGTTACCATTGCATTGCCATTTATAATATCAGGATATTGAATAATGGCTGCTAAAAAAATTAGAAGTACAATAATGCCTACCATAAAACTACTGCCCCATAAAATAAATTTACGAGGCATTTGCTCCATAATTTCCTGTACTTCTTCGCTGCGTATGTTATCTTCTAATTCCATTTGAAAAAGTTATTGGTTATTGGGTTATTAGTTATTCGGAAATATAGTTTCTGTATTTAAATTTGCTCATTAGCATATTAGCTCATTATCAAATTATTGCCCTAACTCTAATTGATTTTTTACCAATGTGTAATAGCTTCCTTTTAGGGCAGTAAGCGCATCATGAGTGCCTTGTTCAATAATTTTTCCTTTTTCTAGTACCACAATATTATCGGCATTTTTTACTGTGCTTAATCGGTGTGCTACTATTACTACTGTTTTATTTTTGTAAAATTCATGCAAGCCTTCTACAATTTTGCGTTCATTATTAGCATCTAAACTATTGGTGGCTTCATCAAATAAAATCAAATCAGGGTTTTTATAAATAGCACGTGCAATCAATAATCGCTGACGTTGCCCCATACTTACACTAATTCCTTCGGCACCAATTTTTGTATTATAACCTAAAGGCAAGCTTTCAACAAACTCTCTTATCTGTGCTATTTCAGTGGCTTTGCGTAGTTTGGTTTTATCAATTTTGCTGCCATCAACTATAATATTTCCGGCAATGGTATCACCAAAAATAAATCCATCTTGCATTACTGCACCAACGGTATTGCGCCATGTGGTGGGGTGTATTTGATTTAAATCAACATCATCAATATGTACACTGCCTTTTTGCGGTGTTTGATATTTTAAAAGTAATTTTAATAAAGTGGTTTTTCCGCTTCCGCTACTTCCTACAATGGCGGTTATTTTTCCTTCAGGCAATTTTAAATTAATATTGTTTAATACCCAATTATCGCCCATTCCTGGGTATTTGAACCACACTTCTTTCAACTCAATATTTCTGCTTTCGGGTAATTGTAAATCACTATTTACATGCAATTGTTGTTCATCTTTTTCTTGATAAATTTCACCAATTCTATCCAAACTTATTTTGGCATCTTGGGCTGCAATTACAAATCCTATAAATTGCTGAATGGGTGAATTTAACTGCCCAATAATATATTGCACACTCATCATCATCCCCAAACTCATATTGCCATCAATCACGGCTTTGGCTGAAATAAATGTGAGAAAAATATTTTTCAGTTGATTGATTACAAATGCACCAGCTTCTTGATATTGCCCTACCATACGCCCTTCTAAGCCAATATGAAATAAATTTACTTGTTGTTTTTCCCATTCCCACCGTCGATGATTTTCAGCATTATATAATTTTATTTCATGAATACCATTTATCAATTGTAGCATTTTGTTTTGGTTGCTACTGGCGGCATTAAATCGTTTGTAATCTAATTCTTTTCGTTTTTTTAAAAACAAAGTAATCCATCCTACATACAAAGTTGTGAATAGCATAAACACACCAAATAGTGATAGGCTATACATACATAATACAATACCAAATACAATAAAATTAAAAAATGAGAACAAAGTCATCAAACTATTTTGAGTGATAAAACTTTGTACCCGGCTGTGGTCGCCTATGCGTTGTAAAATATCTCCATTGGTTCGGCTTTCAAAAAAGTGATGTGGTAGTTTGATAAGTTTGGCTAAAAAATCAGAGATGAGGGTAATATTTATACGGCTACTGATGTGTAATAAAATCCAACTTCTAATAAATTCAATAACGGTTTGCCCTGCTAAAAGCATCAATTGAGCCACTAACATGAGCACTACAAAATTCAAATCTTTAAAATGAATGCCTCTATCAACAATACCTTGAGTAATAAACGGAAATAATAACTGTAATAAACTTACGCCAAACAAACCCACTAAAATTTGAACGATGTAAGCTTTATAACTTTTTAAATACCCGAACAAAAATTTAAAACCACGTTTGTTAGGTTCATCATTGTTTTCATCATAAGCGGTTGAATAAAAATCGGGCTTAGGTTCTAATAAAAGTGCAATACCGTTATCGTTAATGCCGCTTGTCCAACTTTTTTTAAATTGCTCTACATTTAGTTGTATTAATCCATGTGCTGGGTCAGCTAAAAGAAAGTTATTGGTTATTGAGTTATTTGTTATTGGGGAATACAATCGTTTAAACCAATTAACGATGAACGATGAACGATGAACACTTTCTAAAACTACAAAGTGATTTTGATTCCAATGCAAAATGCAGGGTAGGGGTGCATCAGTTACTAATTTATCAATATCAATTTTTACGGCTAATGTTCTGAAACCTATAGCCTCAGCGGCATTGCTGATACCTTGTAAACTAACGCCATCACGTTGCAACTCACATTGTGCCCTAAGTTTAT
>JBEANU010000226.1:0-8282 GCA_041165265.1 Bacteroidota bacterium
AGGAATTGTATTCTGATTTAAAATCCTTTACGCTGAAACTTCGCTTGTGAACAATGTTTGGCGTTATATCTACACCATATTTTGCTTCAATTCTTTTTGCTATTTGTTGAAAATATTTTTCTCTGGTTGCCTCATCATCATTTTCTAATCCTGTTGCAATGGGAATTAATAAGAATAAATTTTCGTGATTTTCAGGTGCTACACTTTCATCTGTTTTAGATGGACAACACATGTAAAACAAAGGATGGTTGGGCATTTGCGGCTGACGATAAATTTCATCAGAATGTTGTTGAAAGTCTGCATCAAAAAATAAAGTGTGATGTGTAACAGCGTCAGGCAATTTTTTATTCAGCCCAACATAATACAACAAACACGATGGGGCCATTTTTCTGCCTTGCCAATAATCTTCAGAATAATTTCGAAAATTTTGAGGCAATAATTTTTCTGTAAAATGATAATCAGCGCCTGAAATAACAGTATCAGCAAGGTATTCAGCAGATTGAGTTGTTACTTTTGAAATTTTATTTCCATTAAAATCAAAGCCAACAACTTCTTGATTGAAATAAAATTTCACCCCATTTTCTTCAGCAACTTTTCGCATTGCTTTAGCGATTTCAAACATTCCACCCATCGGATACCAAGTACCTAATTCAATATCAGCATAATTCATTAAGCTGTACAAAGCCGGCGTATCAGCTGCATCAGCACCTAAAAAAAGTACAGGAAATTCCATCAATTGCTGAATGCGCTCATTTTTAAAATGCTTTGCCACATGTTTTTTCATTGACGTGAAAACATCTAATTGCAATAATCCTTTGGCAAAATCTTTATTGAAGAATTCGCCTACACTCAAGCCTGGCTTCAGCACCAAATCATTCATACCAACTTGATATTTAATAGCCGCTTGTGCTAAAAAATGTTGCAATTTTTTTGAAGCACCGTTTTCATGTTGCTCCAATAGTTCACCTAATGCATTTGAGGAAGTAGGAATTTTCCATTCTTCATTTTGATTCCAAACAATTGTGTAACTTGGATTTAAGCGTTTTAGTTGGTAAAAATCTTTTGTAGAATAATTGAACTGATTAAAAAATCGCTCAAACACATCTGGCATCCAATACCAACTTGGTCCCATATCAAATGTAAAACCATCCGCTTTATAGGTTTGAGCTCTACCGCCTTCCATACCATTTTTTTCTAACACAATTACATCATTGCCAGCCTTGGCTAAAAAAGCCGCAGCAGCCATAGATGAAAAGCCCGAACCGATGATGATTATTTTTTGCACGATGCAAGTTTAACATACAAAAAATTAATTTGTTTAACTTTTTATGACAAAATATTAAACAAACTAAATTTGTTTAATACATAGCTATTTTGTACGAATAAGAGTTAAACAAAATATAAGAGATGCAAATTAAAGCTTAGTACGAATTTGTACTTTTACTTTTCCTAAAATTTTAATTGATGAAAAAAATTCATAATTGTGATGGCGCATTTTTTTTGTGGTGGTGAAAACAGTCAATAGAAAAGTTTATAAAACTAAAATAGAGAAGGAATAACTGTGAAATATTTTAATTTTTGGGGGTTGTATTACACCCTCTCATTTAGAGAGGGCCGGGGTAATATTTTTATGGGTAAATTCCACCAAGTTCAGGAATTGATTTATGGTGGCAATTATCAAGCAGCTCAATCTATAAATAATAGCATCAATACTACTTTGCTACCCGAACAAAATCAAAAAGCATTAAACAACATTTTAATTCAACATTATTTACGAATGTTGAGTATTCCAAATCACTAAATTTTTTAATTTAAAATGAAAAAAGCAATTTTATTTCTTTTACTGATTGTCATAACAGTATCAAATGTATGTTCACAATCAGATAAGTTTTGGAAATTGGGCTATTATACTGGGCTTGATTTTAAAACATTACCCCCTCAAGTTATTATTGATACTACTCTTGTTTGTATGGATGATGCTTCTACTTCAATTGGTGATAACAGGGGGAATTTACTTTTTTATACAAACGGGTTTGAAGTTTATAACAAAGTTGGAGCAAAAATGCCAAATGGTAAAAATTTCAATGCAGGGTTTTACTCAAGTTCTTATTACACTTCTGGTTGCTATCCGCAATTGAAATCATCAATCTTTTTACCTTTTCCTAATGACACTAACAAATATTATTTATTGTATGAGAACATGCAATATTCAGACGGTGGTAATAATTTTTTACCTGACAAACTTCGATTCTTAATCATTGATAAATCATTAAATGGAGGCTTAGGAGATGTTATAATTAAAGATAGTATTCTTGTTGGTAATGATACTTTGGAAGCAGGTAATATTTTAAGTTTCAAACATGCTGATGGAGCATCTTATTGGCTTTTAGCAAGAAAATATCACAGTAATAAATTTTATCGAATATTAATTGACAGTTTTGGTATCCATAAATTGCCTGACCAATTTTTAGGAAGTCCTTACACCGACTCTTTTTCTGTTTTAGAAATTTCAAACACCTCATTCGACAATGAAAAGGCTGCCTATATTTATCAGACTTATCATGCTATAAATCCAATGCCACCTGGTCAAATTGATTTATATAATTTTGACAGGTGTTCTGGATTTTTATCTAATTACAATAAAATAATTCTTAATTACACTACAGATACTGTATTTGCTGTTTCGGTTTGTTTCTCCCCAAATAACAGATTCTTATATGCTACTGACCAATATACATTATGGCAATTTGATTTGCAAAGTCAAAATATCTATACTAATAAAAAAGTTGTAGGAAAAAGAAACAATGGCGAAACCTATATCTTTTGGCAAATGAAAAATGCAATTGATGGAAAAATATATATTTCAAACGGAGGAGGGACTAAATCATTACATGTAATCAACGCTCCTGACAGTTTAGGTTTAGCTTGTAATTTTGTACAAAAGCAAATACAGATACCTACAACAGGTTTTTATTATGCCAATGGTGGCTTACCCAACGAACCGAATTTTGCTTTAGGGAAATTGAATTGTGATGTAGGGATAGAAACACCAAAAATAAATGCTAATGAAATCAGTATTTTTCCAAACCCAACAGAAGGCAAGTTATTAGTTATTGGTAATTGGTTATTAATGAATATAAAAATACAAGTGTTTGATTTGGTAGGCAAGCTGTTGTTTCAACAAATCAATAACTCAACAACTCAACAAATAGAATTGGATGTTTCAGCATTGAATGATGGCATTTATTTCATTAAAATAACCAATGAACAAGGTAATATAACAACAAGAAAAATTGTAAAACAATAAAATAATTTTATCTATAATAGCCTTGTTTTGTATTTTAAATTGTTGTTTAATTTTGAAGTAGAAAAGTTGAATTAGAAGCCTCTTTTATTTTTCAGGTTCAGTAAAAACAGCATCTTGCAATTTCTGATTCACTTTATAATTACTAAAATGTAAAGTAATAAAGCCACTTGTACGATTATTATAATTTTTATTGTTACTACTTTTCGAATTAATATCAACCGCCAATGCTTTCGGAATTTTAAATTTAGCAATATCAACTGTAAATAAAATTTTGCTGGGCAGTGTATTATTTTCAGCATAAGTATTATCTATTTGAATAGTTCCATTGCTTTTAGTGGTAAGCTGCGAACGCATCACCAAAGCCGTTTTGGCGTCAATCCAAAATTTACCTAAAATCATATCGCCATCCTTATTCGGAATTACATTTACTACTTCACAAACACTATTTCCAATTTTTTCTTCGCCACTTATTAAAGCTGTGTACGAATTTGTATCAGCCAAAAGCGTTAAAGCGTAAGCCGGATTTTCCTTTGGTAAAAACACAATACCATGCGTTCGTACTCTAAATTTATTGGGCTTTTTAAAAAAAACTTTCCCCTTTATGGTTTGAATATTTACCGATGGAATATTGAAATCCATTTTTAAATCTGCCGAGTAATCTTGTACGCTGTTAAATTTTTTATTCACCGCAGCAATTAATTGCTTGGGGTTTTGTGCCATTAATTGCATTGAAAAAAACAGCAATAGAAAGCCAGTAAAAAATATCTTTTGTTTCATTGTTTAACTTTGAATGTCTTTATTATTGAAGTGATACAACGAAATTCCTAAAAATACTGCAATGTGCAAAAGCAATACTGATAAGGATTCTATGATTTGCATTTTATCAAGCGGATTATCAAAAAGATTTCGCCAAATAATCATGTGGGTAGTAAATAAAAATGGTTTGATGTAATCAAATATCGGCACTTCGATAGTGCCAATGATAGTGAACACAATGATAACAGCCATGCTAATAATAATGGGGCCAATGGAATTATCGGTAAAGCACGACAGCATCATCGAGAAGGAAGAAACCACCACTAAACTTATAATGGCAACTAAAAATGCAAACATAAATCGCCACAAAACATCTGTTGAACGAAGGATAATTAACGACTCACTTTTGATGACGATAATATCGCCATTGCCAAATATTAATAGGCTTAAACCCAATGCCAGCAAGCCCAGCCAAGCCACCAAACAAATAGTGTAAATGGTGCCAGCAAAATATTTTGATAGTAGAATTTGAATTCGTGAAAATGGTTTTGTTGCCAATAATCTGATGGTGCCTGTGGCTGCTTCACCCGAAATTAAATCGCCAGTTACCAAAGCCACCATCAATGGCATTTGCAGAATTAGCGTTTGTAAAATGATAAAACAAATTTGATTGCCATTTAAAATTTTGCCTTGCATTACAAATGTTTGTTGCAAGTTTTGAAACACAAAATTGATGTAGCTATCGCCTTGCAAATACAAAGCAAATTGAATTAATAAAATAACTATTGTAACAGCCAAAAAGCCAATATAACTCCTTGGTTTGGTGATTATTTTATACAACTCAACTAAAGTTAATTGTAGCATTTTTTTTATTTAAGAATGAGTAAGTTTTAAAAAATAATCTTCTAACTTTTTTCGGTATTGAATAGCATACAATTCCACTTTGCGTTCATTCAAATAATTTATTAGTGTAGGAATTTCTTCTTTTGATAATCGCAAAATGATTTGTTTTTTATCTGCCGACATTTCATTTTTATTCCATTTTGAATTGTGCAATGCAGCCTGTAATTGAGCAATAGCAATAGGTTCAACATACACCATCAAATCTTCGTTTGAAAGTAAATCGTTCACTTTGCCTTGCACCGCCACTTCGCCCTTGTTGATAATTGCCATGCTATCGGCAATCAATTCTATCTCACTTAATATGTGTGATGAAAGCACCACCGTTTTATTCATTTCATTTTTTAATCGTAAAATTAAATTTCGCAAATCGATGATGCCTTGTGGATCGAGGCCTGTGGTGGGTTCATCTAAAATAATTAAATCAGGATTATGAATTAAAGCTTGTGCAATGCCCAGCCGTTGTTTCATACCATGGCTGTAGGTTTTCACTTTATCATTGGCTCTGCCTTGCAAACCTACCAGCTCAAACATTTCATCAATCAATTTTTGAGTAGGATTTATTTTGCTCATTTTGGCAAACAGTTCAACATTTTTTTTAGCCGATAAGTATAAATAAAAATCGGGCTTTTCGATAATGCAGCCAATGTTTTGCAAAATTTCATTTCGGTTTTCAAACAAATTTTTTTCAAAAATTTTGATACTGCCCGAATTGGGTTTGATGAGCGAAAGCATCATTCTAATGGTAGTGCTTTTGCCTGCACCATTGGGCCCAAGTAAGCCAAAAACCTCACCTTTTGGCACTGTTAAATGCAAATGATTTACGGCAATATGCTTACCATAAATTTTCACTAAATCATTTATCTCAATTACATTTTCCATTGTGGTTATAACATTATTTCTATTAAAAATGTTTTGAATTAAGGTAACAAAATGTTGCTGCTAATATTTGAAATCAAACACTTTTTGTTTCATCATTTTTAGTAAAAAATTCTTTTTTGTTCATCAAAACAAATATCGTTTTTTAATGATAAACATTCTTTAAAATTTCTTGTTTCAATACCATGCAAAAAACTTATTTAATTGCTGGAGGTAGCAGTGGTATTGGTTTAACGTTGGTGAATCAATTAGTTGACAACGGAAATGAAGTAATTGTTTTATCAAGAAATAGAAGTTCATTACCTGAGAATATTGTGCATCATGCAGTTGATTTTAATGCAGATGAATTGCATTTACCTACAATTGAAAAGCTATTAGATGGATTTGTTTATTTGCCAGGAAGCATACAGCTAAAACCATTTAAAGCATTCAGCAAAAAAGATTTTTGGGATGATTTCAATTTGAATGTGTTGGGGGCAACCGAATGTTTGAAAAAATATTTACCTAATTTATTGCTATCAAAAAATGCAAGTGTGGTGTTGATGAGTTCGGTAGCGGCAACTGTAGGCATGCCATTTCATGCCTTAATAAGCAGCAGTAAAGGCGCTTTAGAAGGTTTAACGAAAACTTTAGCCGCCGAATTTTCACCACATATAAGAGTGAATGCAATAGCACCATCATTAACAGAAACACCATTGGCTGAAAAATTTTTAAACACCCACGAGAAACGAAATGCAAGTGCAGAAAGGCATCCGATGAAACAAATTGGCAAAGCCGAAGATGTGGCAGCTTTAATTTCATTTTTGTTATCACCACAAAGTAAATTTATAACAGGTCAAATTATAAACGTAGATGGCGGCATGAGCAGCATCCGAAAATTTTAAACAACTATGATTCACATTTTAAAACAGCAGCAATTTTTGCCGATTAGCATTGAGCAAGCTTGGGATTTTTTTAGTCGCCCTGAAAACTTAAATGAAATTACACCACCCGATTTAAGTTTTAAAATAAAATCAACCTTGCCCGAAAAAGTGTATGCTGGGCAAATGATTTTGTATAAAGTAACTCCGTTTAAAGCCGTTGAATTTGATTGGCTTACTGAAATTACGCAAGTGCAATCGCCTAATTTTTTTATTGATGAACAACGCCGTGGGCCATACAGTTTATGGCATCACGAGCATCATTTTCAAACAGTAAATGGCGGAGTGGAAATGACTGATATTATTCACTATCAGCTACCATTTGGTTGGCTGGGCAATTTATTTCATGGCTTGATTGTACAACCAAAATTGAATGAAATTTTTAGCTATCGAAAAATAATTTTGGAACAAAAGTTTCCGTTTTTAAAATAGAATTATTCCAATTGTGTTTTCATTATAATACAAATTTCGTTACACTCATTTGTACTATTTTTAAGCAGAAATAGTTTGAAAGGAAATAAAAAAGGGGCAACAACATTTTTAAATGTGCAACCCCGTGTGGTGGACTTTTCTGGTCAATTGTCGAACCCAAAAGTGGTAGATGGATTTGGTTTATTTATTAAGTTTCTATAATTGCAAATTGATTATATTTGCTTTGCAAACTCATTTAGCTCAAGAATAGATGTCTCCATTTACGGGGTTGATGCAGGTGTGAAAAGCTCTGCAATGAGTTTGCATTTTATTTGAAATAAAAAAAGACAGAAAAAATCTGTCTCTTTATAAATATTTGAAGCCCCGTTCTATTTCTTAAATTTCACTTTACTAATCAGCGTCCAATTTTTATCTCCTTCTAATCGAACAGTTTTATCGGAGGCTTCTACGATGAATTTTTCAGAGCCATCTTCATCTAAAACCATTACGCCCGATTTGATAAGTCTTGAATTTTCACTCACGTATTTGTAACTCTTCGGGTAATTTTTTTCTTGTTCAATTTTCTTTTTTGTGTTGGTTTGAGATTCAAGCATTTCATCTAAAAATGTATTCCAATAGCGAAGGTCTTCAAAATGTTTCTTCTGAAAAATTGTCTTCAGTTTTTGGGTTAACTCTTTTAGCAATTTTTTTGATGCTAGAACATGCCTTGTAATACCTTCCTTAATTGATGAAGAATAGCCTTGGTGTTCTTTGTAGTTATCATGAAGTGCTTCGCCTAGCGAAGAATGAATATGTGCTAATCCTGCTACCAATCCCCAATTTGGTTTTTTCTCTTTTGAAAGTGTGTCTCGTCCTAAAAAAAGTTTACACTTTTTGTTTAATAATCCTGTTGCAAGTTTACACTTTTTAATTCATCCTAAATAGAGTTTACATTTTTTTTTGAGTGGGTGGGAAAAAGTTATTCTGAAAATTTTATTGACCTTCTTCAAAAAGGTCAAAATAAAATTTTTGGAAATAACTTTTTTGCCGAACTGTATTTTGATTTATGTCATACCCACCTCCTTTTTTTGTTTGTTTATTTGATAATA
>JBEANU010000227.1:0-7017 GCA_041165265.1 Bacteroidota bacterium
AACAAAGTTCGCAAAGTTTGAATGCCATATTCCCTCTTTCCAAAAGGGTTAGGGGGATTGTTTTATTCCTTTACAAATTTTGCATTCTTCACATTTCCTTTTTCATCGGTGGCTTTTATGAAGTAAACGCCATGCGGAAGTTCAGCAACATGAATTGAAATTTGTTGAGTTGATGAATTATTGATTTGTTGAATAGATGCTTCGTTCCTCAGCATGACACGACCTAACACATCTGTAATTTCAATTGTATTCATTAGCATTACTTGTCCCGACCTGTCGGGATTAGCATATTTGCATATTAGCA
This sequence comes from Bacteroidota bacterium, assembly GCA_041165265.1. Classification (GTDB taxonomy): domain Bacteria; phylum Bacteroidota; class Bacteroidia; order Chitinophagales; family CAIODY01; genus CAIODY01. Next base: position 305 of record JBEANU010000227.1, read on the forward strand.
CATTATTCACAGGGTTTGGATATACCATCAACTCTGTTTTTTCATTTATGATTTCATTTACACCAATATTGCTTTGCCCTTTTACATTCAGATTAAAGCCTGCGCTTTTAATGATATGACCTTGGTAATCTTTGCCAATAATGTGGCAATAAGTGCATGAATCACCTTGAATTGAATATACTGTTAAGCAAACATTATAAATTGAATCAATTAAATAATTATGATTTGGATATTGTTGCGTTGAGAAAGTTCCATCTCCAAAATCCCAATTATAGGCTGTTGCTTGACTTAATACTGTATTAGGAATAGTTAATACAAAAGTGTTAGATAAAATGTCAAAATTTACCTGAAACGAAGAAATACAATTTGGGTTTAAATAATAATAATGAGTACTATCTTGCCTAATCCAAATATTATTTAAACTAAAATAATTTACAGATGATACGAGATTATTGTTTAAGTCGAAATCATTAAACAAAGAATCTGTCGTAAAATAAATTTGATTTAATGAATCCCAAGAATAATTTACTTCATAAACAAGTGAGTTGAATTGATTGAATTTTGAAATTGTTTTAGATTTATTCAATGTACTATTTATTGAGCCAACATTAACATTTATCTCTCTAATGTTTTTTATAGTATCATATGAGAAAACTATATTTGCTACAAGATTGGAGTTGTTAACAGCATAAACCTTATAAAAGATAATCCTTCCTTTAGAATCTAATTCGATACTATCATAAGAATTTAGGTACCAAGAGCTTCCCCAATTATATCTATAAACTATATTTAAATTTGGACTATAAGAAAATGAATCACGATATTGATTAATAAAATTCATCCCATTCCAATTATAAGTAATTACTTCATTTTCAATATTAGAGTTGTTATAGGATGTTACTACTTTACTTTGTTGCTGAAAATTTTTATATGAAATGTCGTAAGCAAAATTAGTCTTGCAGCTATCTTTTTTATTTTTTGAATTCAAATAACTTACATTTCTTTCAGCATAGCATAAAAATCCATAAGTCCAATCTTTCTTTGTTTCCATTAAAATATTTGAGATGGAATCATAATCATATATAGAATTAATAACCCACGAGTTTTTGATAGTATCGTATAACCAATATTTTTTGCTTAATGGATTAAGTGTTGATGAAGATTTTGACTTACCATCAAACACATTCGATTTTAAATATAATTTAGAGAGCTTTGTAGATTGAAATTTATTTTGTGCTTGTGCCAATGCAATTCCAAAAAAAATCAAACAAATCGTTATTATTTTTTTCATGTGTTAGAAATTTTGATTTCCGAACTTACACAATACTTTTATGAAATGAAAATTTATTCTGACCAATTAAATCGTCCGATTAGTTTGGCTAATTCACCTCAACGAATTATTTCGTTAGTGCCTTCGCAAACTGAATTGTTGTTTGATTTAGGCAAGGGCGATAAAGTTGTAGGTAGAACTAAGTTTTGTATTCATCCTGCTGATGAAGTAAAAAATATTCAGCGAATTGGCGGCACAAAAAATTTGAATATTGAACTCATCAAATCATTGCAACCTGATTTAATCATTGCGAATAAAGAAGAAAACACCAAAGAACAAATTGATGAATTGGTAAAGCATTTTCCTGTTTGGATAAGTGATATTCAAACATTGTATGATGCACTAGATATGATTACCAAAATAGGCGAACTATTGGAGGCGGAACAAAAAGCCAAAGAAATGGTGAGTCAAATTCAAGCTAATTTTTCAGCGCTAAAAAATACAACCCCGAAAAAAGTAATTTATTTCATTTGGCAAAATCCATACATAAGTGTTGGCGCTGATACCTTTATTAGTGCTATGTTGCAAAGCGCAGGATTTGAAAATGTATTAAAAAATAAAAGTCGTTATCCTGAAATTTCGGAAGAAGAAATCAGAAATTCAGATGCTGAATTTTTATTTCTTTCCAGCGAACCTTATCCATTTAAAGAAAAGCAAAAACATGAATTTGAAAAATTATTTCCAACCAAAAAAATCATTTTAGTTGATGGCGAAATGTTTAGTTGGTATGGTTCCCGATTACTAAAAGCAGCAGATTATTTTTTGAAATTGAGGAATTAATTAGTAGATTAGCATTCCAATAAACCTTTAAAATTTAACGCATGAAAAAAATTAGCCTTTTATTTTTCTTAATGCTATTTAGTATTATAAAATTATCTGCACAAGTATATGGCTGGGGCGAAGTAGGTGCAAGTAGTGATTCTATTTTCAACGGATACATTATGACTACAGGAGTTGATGCTCAAAATAATATTTATGCAGCTGGTAGTTTTTTTGATTCAAGCGGAAATTTTTATGTAGCTAAATGGAATGGCACTTCGTGGAATAGATTAGGTAAGGGATCAAATGCATTAAATGCAAATGCTATGATTTCAGATATGGTAATTGATACCTTCGGGAATATTTACGTTGGTGGCTTTTTTAATAGTGCAAACCAAGGATATATTGAAAAATGGGATGGTAATACTTGGAGTATAATAAATGTAACTGTTCCAGGCTATAATTTTGCAGGTTCTAAAATGACTGTTGATTTAGCTGGTAATTTATATACATCAGTCTACACAATAGTTAATAATCCAACAAAGAATGAAGTAGCCAAATGGAATGGCACTTCATGGAGTTTGCTGGGGTCAAGTTCAACCTTGTTAAATGCTAATGATCAAATTTTAGCTATTGCATCTGATGCTCAGGGAAATATCTACGCAGCAGGTAAATTTTCTGATAGCCTGAATCCACTTGTAGGAAATCTATATGTTGCTAAATGGAATGGTACAAATTGGGGGAGCTTAACTAATAGTACAAGTTATTTAAAAGGGCTTTCAAGGTCTGCAGGCATTACTAATATTTTACCTGATGCAATTGGAAATGTATATATACATTATTATGAGTCTATATACAAATGGAATGGTTTAAACTGGGCGATACTTGATTCTATTTATTCTGCAGATGGATATTATCAGTCCATGTGTACCGATACTTTCAATAATTTGTATTCATTAGATATGACAAAAAGAGATTGTGCTAAATGGAATGGAATGAATTGGATAGATTTAACAGGAAGTAATCCAGCATTATCATTACATTCTTATTCTGGTTTAACTTGTATTTTATCTGACAAGAAAAATGATATTTATACAACTGGGTTATTTTTGAATTCAAAAGGCGGATTTTATGTTGCTAAATTTGGATTGCAAAATTGTATATCCTATTTCACGGTTGATTATGATACAGCAATAAATACGTTTAATATAAATACAGATACTTCTATAACAACTAAAATGGCAACATCCTATCATTGGGATTTTGGTGATGGTACTTCTTCTAACTTACAATTTCCAACACATACTTATTTAGTTGATACGGCTTACAATGTTTGTTTGACTATAAAAACTTCAACAGGCGATTCATGTACTTATTGCCATACCATAGGAAAAGATTATCTAGGAAATATTATTAAAAGTGGCGGTTTTAATTTGAATGTTAAAGGTCAAGGCAATATAGGTGTTAATGAAAGCAAAAATGAAAAAACAGAATTACTGGTTTATCCAAATCCAGCGAAAGAGTCATTGGTCATCGGTTATCAGTCATTAGTAAATACAATTGAAATTACTGATGTCGCAGGACGAGTTTGTATTTCAGTCATAAATAATAAATCGAAAATCATAAATATTGAATCATTAGCAAGTGGTATATATTTTATTAAAGCTACTGATGAAATGGGAAATGTAAAGAATGCAAAGTTTGTGAAAGAATAAGTTTATTTCTTAATCACAAATTTTCCGAAATTTTGGTCTGCAAATTTTTCTAATTCAACGATTTGAAATTTTGTAGCTTCAATATCAATACTGCAAAAAAGTTCGATTTGTTTTTTCGAAATTTCAATTTCATGTCGCTTCAAAAAATTCATCAAACTACTTACGCTAGAATAGTCTGTTTCAATTTTTATACTGTGAGTAATTTGTTTTTGGATAATTTCGCAATCCTGCAAAGCTAACTGTGTAGCTGTTTTATAAGCATTTACCAATCCTTGCACACCTAACAAAATGCCACCAAAGTATCTTACCACAACTACCATAATATTAGTTAATTGCTTCGCATCTATCTGATTTAAAATAGGTTTGCCTGCCGTATTGCTAGGTTCGCCATCATCACTACTTCTAAAATTATTTTTATCTAATCCCAATCTATAAGCTTTGAAACAGGAAGTTTTCAAGCGGAGCTTAACTTTTAATGTGTTGGCTTGGAAATTACTGTTATGTAGATTATTTTCTATTAAACTGTGTTCTGCTGAATTTGCAATTCGGCATTTTTATATACAAATATTAAATCGGCTATTAACTACATTAAGTTGCAAACTTGACGGAACATCAATACCGACTAGGGATTTTATCTACCAATTATGATTTGTAAAGTGAATGCAAAAAACTTTAATCATTCTATTTTAGGTTATTCCATTATTTTTGAAAAAAAAAACAGTCATGAAAAAAGTATTCATCATCTTGGTTTTGCTGTTTGTTAGTTTTCAAATTTTCGCTACTGATTCAAAAATTGATTCGCTAAAAAAGATTTTAACGCAACATCCCCAAAAAAAGAAACAAGCCGAAATCAATTATTTAGTTGCAACTGCATACAATAAAAATGGTGATTTTGAAAACAGTAAACCTTATGGATTGATGGCTTACAAACTATCAACAGAATTAAAAGACTATGCTCTTTTAGCAAGTTCTTGCAATGCACTTTGCAATACATTTTGTTTGTTAGGAAATTATCCTGAAGGAATGAAATATGTTTTAGAGGAATTGAAAATTGCTGAAGAACATGGGTTTGAAAACGATAAAATAGCCGCATTGTTAGCAATAGCTTATATCAATGGACATAATGAGAAAAATGAAGCAGCAATTGAAAAAGTTTTTGAAGCATTACCAATTGCAAAAAAAATAAACGATAGAAAAAAAATATTGGATTGTTATGTTGCGCTTTCGAATGATTTTAGTTTCGTTGGTGATGCTGACAAATCATTGTTGTACGCCGATAGTGCATTACAAATTGCTATACCGCTTCATGAAATAAACTCTGTTATTGAAGCTTATACCTCAATTGCTACTACTTATACTTTTCAGCAAAAGTATGATTCGGCAATAAAGTATGATTTGAAAACATTGAAAATAATTGAACAATTCAAAACTACCGAAAAAGAGCAAATGGCAAATACTTGCAGCAATATTGGCGAATCTTATTTTCATCTTCATCAATTTGAAAAAGCATCATCGTTTTATGAAAAGGCTTTAAAAATTTTAAAGCCGCAAAATAATTTGGAAGGCTTACGTGATTTGTATTTCAATATATCGCAGTTGGATAGTGCCAAAGGAAAATGGAAACAGGCGTATGAAAATTTTAAATTAAGAACTAAGCTTCATGAACAAATTTTTAATAACGAAACTGCTGCTTCGTTAGAAAATCAAAAGCGAAATTATGAAATTGAAAAAGAAGAATTGTTGAAAAAAGAAGCCGAAGAAAAAGCAGAAGCAGCGCATGAAAGAAAGGAGTTAATTCAGATTTCAATTGTCATTTTATTTGTGTTGATGCTCACCACATTGCTGTTGGTTTTAAGAAAACGCAAAATAAACCCAAGGGTAGTTGAAGTGATAGGAACCTTTTCAGTATTGATTGTATTTGAGCTTTTCACATTATTGACACATCCTTTGATTGAAAAAATCACTCATCATAATTTACTGCTTACATTGCTTTGCTTGATAATTTTAGCAAGCATCATTGTGCCACTGCATCATAAAGTTGAACACTGGGTAAAACACAAAATGGGGATAGAATAAATCTATTTATTCTACCTTAAAAACTTTCACTTCTCGTTATCGCCAAGCTAAGGCGTTGTTATTTTAAGGTTGGTGTTTGGTGATTACTTGTTTCAATATTTTTGAATCAAGCAGTTCCGAAAACCCTACACAAAAGCTCGGCTGCATCTTCGCAACAACTAATACAGCTTGCCGCCTACTGTAAGCTAAGCTATGTTAATTGTTGGAAGCTTCAGTAGAACTTACAAAATTCGATTTATTTTTGGTTAATAATATTGTACTTCGCTGGAGTGTAAAAAAAAACTTCGCCGAGGTGAGTGTCCTCACTCACCTTTTAATTACCACTCCCAATATACCTATTTCAAAACACATCTACTATATTTTTCAAAAAACCAAAATCATTTTTCCCATTTTCATAAAATAAAGCCGATGAGTAAAAATAATTTATTGGTTCGGTAGCTAATAGCCAATGTTGGGCTAATGGATTATTATGAATATAATTTAGTTTTTGCAATGTGGTATCTATATTACTTAGCTTAAATGCTAAAGGGTCTCGTTGCCAAAATTCATAATTTTTATTCGAGGCTTCAACGCTATAATGCTTTAATTCATTGGGCTGCAGAGTCATTAAATATTTTTTAAACGCATGGGCTGTAAATTTCAAAAATGAACCTTGGGCTGATTCTTTTCCATTTAAGGCTAGTGTTTGCCAAATTAAATGGATATGATTAGGCATTATTACAAACCCATACACTTCAATCTTTTTCTGTTCAACTAAATATTTTAATGAATCAATAATAATTTTTTTTACAGCGTCTTCTTCTAGTAAATGTTGCCATTTGTTAATGGTTACA
>JBEANU010000228.1:0-5595 GCA_041165265.1 Bacteroidota bacterium
ATACACAATGTGCATCAAACCAAATCCAAAAGCCCAGCATATTAAGCCTTCTTCAACAAAAAATGAGGCAATTAAACCAACTACAATTTCAATAATTCCTAAGTAGCGAACATCAGGGTAAGTATAATTGCTGCTGTTTACTAATGCCAAGCCATAAAATATCAACATGGTAGGGGCTATTAGTTGTACTTGCAATTGATATAATAAAATCAAACAAAACACACCACCTGTAACCAATGGTATCATCATATTTATAGCTAATCGTTTGGCTGTATTATCCATGATATTTACTTTGTGTTTTCTGGCTTTTTGAATGGTTAACCACATACTTACTAAAAAAGATAAAACCAGTACTGATGCGGCTACCGAAAAATAAAATAGTAAGCAGGGTATATATAATTTCCCATCTTGAATGAGTAATGAATAATACGGTTTGGTGCTAGTAATATCAGCAATTTTTATTTGTGTGTAGGATGTAAGTATGCCAACACCAATCAAGGCAAATAAGCCAACAAAAACTCCTGAAAAACCATTTAATGAAACAAACTTTGATGATCGTTCCATCATATTTCTAATATCATTAATTGCTTCTAATTGTTCTTTTGGATTATTCATTTTAAAAGTACTTTGAGATGCAAAGTTATTAAAATATTTTGCAACGCAAAATTTAATCTACATTTTTTTTCATTTTGTTATTATTCGTTTTAGAAAATAAAAATGTTGAAATTTGTCATTCAAAAAAAAATAAAACAATATGTACACAATTGCAGTTCATGGTGGTGCAGGTATGGTAAGCAAACAAACTATATCTGAACAAGAAGACCCCCTTTTTCGCAATTCATTGAATGAAGCATTATTAATTGCTGATACAATTTTAAAGCAAAACGGTACTGCCATTAGTGCTGTTGAAGCGGCTGTGCAGTGCCTTGAAAATAATCCATTGTTCAATGCTGGTAAAGGTGCAGTTTATACCAAAAAAGGTATTCATGAATTAGATGCCAGTATTATGGATGGCAGCAGTTTGCAAGCCGGTGCAATTACTGGTGTAAGAAATGTGAAAAACCCCGTAACCCTTGCTAGATTAGTGATGGAACAAAGCGGACATGTTTTATTAAGTGGTAAGGGTGCAAATGATTTTGCATTAAAAGTAAAAGTGCCAATGGAATCAGATGATTATTTTTATACCAAATTGCGTTATGACCAATGGTTAAAAGTAAGGCATACTGATTTTTATCATTTGGATCATATTGGTGATGAAACACCTGATAGAAAATTTGGAACTGTTGGTGCTGTTGCTTTAGATAGAAATGGAAACTTGGCGGCTGCAACAAGCACAGGCGGTATGATTAATAAACAATTTGGAAGAGTAGGAGATAGCCCGATAATTGGTGCTGGCACTTATGCTAATAATGCTACTTGTGCCATCAGTTGCACAGGGCATGGGGAGCATTTTATTAGAATGGTGGCGGCTTATGATGTTTCATGTTTGATGGAGTATAAAAATTTTACATTGAAAGAAGCTGTTGAAAAAGTAGTTTTAGAAAAATTAAAAAATGTAGGTGCTGAGGGTGGTATGATTGCTTTAGATGCAAAAGGAAATATTGAAATAGTGTTTAACTCACAAGGGATGCATCGTGGAAGCCTTACTGATACTGGAAAAAAATATATTGCATTATATGGCAATGAATAAAAAAATACAAATGAAAAAAAATAGATTTTTGATAAATGCAATTTTAGTAATTGCTTTAGGTGTAATTCAATCGTGCTCATTAGTTAAAAACAATGATGACAATACAAATTTTGCCATTGCAGATACATCAGCCATAAAAAAAATATTTATTGCTGATAAAGCAAATCATCGAATTACATTGGTTCGTGAAAAACAAGGTTGGAAAGTGAATGCAAAGTATGCTGTTAGAACCGATGCAATAGCTCTTTTATTGCAGGCCATACACGATTTAAAAGTTAACCGACCTGCTTCAATAAATGAGCATAATAACATTGTGAAAGAAATGGCAGCATCAGCCATAAAGGTTGAAATATTTGATGATGCTGATAAAAAAATGCAGGTATATTATGTAGGCTTACCTGGCAAAAATTACCAAGGCAATTATTTTTTAATGGAAAATAGTAATCAGCCATATTTAGTTGAAATACCTGGCTTTGATGGTGAACTTTCAGCACGATTTTTTGTAGGCGAAGATGATTGGCGAACACGAAATATTATGCAACTAAAACCTGCTGATATTAAAACAGTTTCAGTAATTTATTTTGATGAAAGAAAAAATGAATCGTATAGTATTGCTTCATTAAATTTAAATGAATACAAAATAATGCCTGATAACAATGTTAAACCATCTACCAAAAAATGTTTTGAATTGTTTAATTCATTTCGTAATTTAAGTGTATTGGCTTATACCCTTAATATACCTGAAACGGATTCATTTAAAGCACTTTCGCCATTTGCCTTAATTGAAATTATAACTACTGATAACAAAAAAAATCAAATTGAATTGGTGCACGGGCTGCTTTCAAAACGAAGCAAACAACAATTTGATGAAGCCGGGATGCCTAAAAAATTTGATGATGAAAATCATTTTGCTTGGATAAACAATAGAGCTGAATTTGTAAAAATTCAAAATTTTGCTTTGCGAAATATTTTACAACCTAAATCGTATTTTTTAAGTAATGATGCAAAATAATATGATGAAATTTAAATTTGTTTTAATAACCGTTATAGTTACAAGTGCTTTACTAGTAGGCGGTTGCGGTTGCAATACGGAGCAAAAAAAAATTGATGCAAAGGCAAATGCAATTCAAATTAATTTAAAAATAAATAGGTTTGATAAAGATTTATTTCAAGCTGCTCATCAAAATAATTTTGATGAATTACAAAAAAAATATCCAGCATTTTTCAAATTATATGTGGAGCAAATTTTGCAAATTGGTAAGTTAAATGATTCAACAAAATTGAAGGTAACTCAATTTTGCAATAATAAATCAATTGCCGGATTGCAGGATACAGTGATGAAATATTATGCCAATTTCAACCCTTATCAATCTGATTTAGAGCAAGCTTTTAAGTATCATAAGTATTATTTTCCTACTGCTAAAATTCCTACTATTTATACATTTATTAGTGAATTTGGATATGGTGTAATTACCACAGATAGCACTGTTGGTATTGGTTTAGATATGTTTTTGGGCGAACAATATCCATATTATCAATCATTAGGATTTCCGAATTTTATCATTAAAAAATGTGTTGCAAAAAATATTGTTCCATCGGTAATGAAAGCTTGGCAACAAAATATTACACCAGATAATTTTGCCAAACGAAAATTGATTGATAGAATGATAGCAGCCGGAAAATCCATTTATTATTTAGATAAAGTGATGCCAACACTTAATGATTCAATAAAAATAAATTACAGTACGCAGCAATTGCTATGGTGCAATTACAATGAATTTAAAATTTGGGAGTATTTTATTAAACATAATTTATTGTACACTACAGATGTAGCACAAATCAATCATATCATTGGTGATTCACCAGTAACCCCAGGCATGCCTCCTGAAGCCCCTGGTAATATTGGCGCATGGGTAGGTTGGCAAATTATAAAACAGTATATGAATAAAAATTCAACCATTACTATGCAGCAATTAATGAATGAAACTGATGGACAAAAAATATTAGATGCCAGTAAGTATAAACCCAGTAAAAAATAATTTTTGCTAATGAAATTTGCCGAACAAATAAATTTGGCTTTTAAATTTATCATCAATAATAAGTTACGTGCAACCCTCACCATAATTATTATAGCCTTAGGTATTGCTGCATTGGTAGGCATTTTAACAGCTATTGATGGCATGAAAGGTAGTATTAGCAGTTCATTTACAAATATGGGTGCAAATAGTTTTAGCCTACGCAATAAATCACTTGTAGTTAATGTAGGCGGCGATAATAAGCAGCCAAGAGTTTTTCGACCTATATCATTTGATGAGGCAACAAATTTTAAAACACAATTTCAATTTCCGGCATGGGTAACTTTATCTATTAGATTAAGTCAGATTGCAACTTTAGAATTCAAATCAAAAAAAACAAACCCGAATATAGGCTTAATGGGTGTTGATGAAAATTACTTTAAAGTATCGGGCAATGAAATTGCATTTGGAAGAACTTTTAGTCAGCAAGAAGTCACCGAGGGTACAGCCGTAGCCGTTTTAGGAAAAGATATAGCCAATAAATTATTTAAAAAACCTAGTGTTGCAATTAATGAATTAATTAGCATTGGGCACATTCAATATCGTGTGATTGGTGTATTAGCAAGCAAAGGGGTTAGTCAATTTGTGAGTAGTGATAACAATGCCTACATACCTGTAATTAATGGTAAGCGTAGTTGGCCTGTTGCTGCAAAAACATCATACGTAATTACAATTGGTGTAGCAAAATATCAATTATTAAACCCAGCAGTATCAGAGGCTGAAGGTAAATTTAGAATTATTCGAAAAACAAAATTGGGGATTGATAATGATTTTGAAATATTGCGCAGCGATGATTTAGCACATGAATTAATTGCTAATTTAAAATACGTTACATGGGCTTGTGTATTTATTGCCATCATCACTTTATTGGGTGCAGCCATTGGTTTAATGAATATAATGTTGGTAAGTGTAAATGAACGAACTCGTGAAATTGGCATCAGTAAAGCAATTGGTGCTAATAACAGAACAATATTGAAACAGTTTTTGATAGAATCAGTTTTAATTTGTCAGATAGGAGGTGTATTAGGCATTTTGTTAGGATTACTAATTGGTAATGCAGTTTCACTGATGATGGGCAGCGCATTTTTTATACCTTGGCAATGGATTAGTTTAGGATTAATAATTTGTTTTGTAGTAGGTATTGCAGCCGGCATTTATCCAGCTATTACTGCTGCCAAACTCAATCCTATCAATGCTTTACGAAATGAATAAATATTTTTATTAACCCAAAATAATATATGCAACCTGAAATTAATACCGAGTTTAAATTAGCAGCCGAATATATTTTACATACATCAAAAAATGTTTTTTTAACAGGAAAGGCCGGCACAGGCAAAACAACATTTTTAAAATACATACAACAGCAAACTAAAAAAAATACCGTAATAGTTGCACCAACGGGCGTTGCAGCCATTAATGCAGGGGGGGTAACTATGCATTCATTTTTCCAATTGCCATTTATTCCTTTTGTACCCGTTGCTGGGGCTGGCTTTCAAGTAAATGATTTTGTAGATAGAAATACTTTGTTTAATACTATTCGATTCAATAAACAAAAAATTGAACTTTTTAGAGAGCTTGAATTATTGATAATAGATGAGGCAAGTATGCTACGCAGCGATTTGTTAGATTGTATTGATACCATTTTGAGGCACTTTAGAAGGCAGAGCCATAAGCCATTTGGGGGTGTGCAAGTTTTATTTATTGGCGATATGTTTCAATTGCCACCAATTGTTAGAGAGTGGGATTTTTTGAAACAATTTTATGAAACTCCATTTTTTTTTAGTGCTAAAGCTTTGGAAGAAAATGAACCTTTGTTTATTGAATTAAAAA
>JBEANU010000229.1:0-18416 GCA_041165265.1 Bacteroidota bacterium
CAAAAGGAATTTATTTTATTATTCTGGAAACAGATAAAAAAATTAGTACCCAAAAGTTTATAAAAAATTAAGTTCAAAAAAAATGAAATCAATAGTAATTGGAATACTTCTTAGTTTCCCATTTATATCAAATGCCCAATTTCAAAAAGCGGAACTAAAAGCAGCAGGATTAACCTGTTCCATGTGCTCAAGAGCAGTTGATAAACAATTGCAAAGTTTAACTTTTGTAGATAGTGTTAGTGTAAATTTAGAAGAAGCCGTTTTTATTATTTATTTTAATCCTAACCAAATTGTAATCATTAATGATATTAAAAAGAAGGTTGAAGATGCAGGATTTTCGGTAGCTTCATTAAAAGTTTATTATCAATTTACTAAACAATTAGTAGATGAAAATTATCATCTAAAATACCATGATATGCTATTTCATTTTGTAACAGATAAGGCTGTATTATTATATGGTTTAGTTCCCTTTCAAATAATTAGCAAAGGATTTTTAGCAGATAAAGCTTGGCGAAAATTAGAATCAAAAATGAAAAAACATATTCATCCGCAAGTTGAAAATTCTACTGAAATAAAAACAGTTTTTCATGCAGTACTGTAAAAATATATTGCTGATAATAATTGTTAGTTTTTGCATAGTCAATTTAAGCTATGCACAAGAACTATATCCATCATCTGAACCAGCAAGTAATATGTCATCAAAATCAATAGGTGTAAGATTAGGAACTCAATGGAGTGGAAATAGAAGTAACACAAATTTATTCAGAATAAATCCTGAATTGATGTGGGGTATCAATAAAAAATGGATGATGCATATTGATGAATTTATGGGAAATGTGTATCAAAATAAATTTGATATTGAGCAATTTAGCATTTATACAAAATATAGATTTTTATCTATTGATGATGTGCATTCACATTTCAGAATGGCAATGTTCGGAAGAATTACAACAGGCAATAATTCATTGATGAATGATTCGATGATGATAAATTATATGTCAGGATATACTTCAGGCATTGTTTTAACACAATTGATTCATAAGGTAGCAGTTTCAAGTGCTTTATCTTATTATGAAAATTGGAATTCAACGGGCGCTTCATTCAATTATATATTTTCAGCAGGTTATTTATTATTTCCAAGGCATTATTCTAAATACAAACAACTCAATATTAATTTATATGCTGAACTATTGGGAAAAAAAATGACAGGGAACAAAAATAATTTTGTTGACATTGCACCAGCACTACAATTTATTATTAGTAGCATTGCTCGAATTGATTTGGTTTATCAAACAAAAATTTCAAAATCTTCCGCTCGAAATTATAATTCACTTGTACTTCTAAAATTGGAGTATAATTTTTTAAACGCTTACAAATAAACACAATGAAAAAAATAGTTTCCACTTTCTGTTTTCTTCAATTTGCGGCTTAATTGATAGTATTTAAAAAAAGCAAAAGAAATCAACCAAAAATAACTTGCAAACAACTGTACAAATGACCAATTCAATACGATAATAGAATTTATTTAGATACTTGTAAATATGCATTATGTGGCATGCAATTAATTATCAAAAAAATAATCAATGTGATGAAAAAAATAATTTTACTTTTTGCACTACTTATTACAACAGTATTTTATTCATCTGCTCAAACTATTACTTGGGCTGATGATGTAGCTTGCATTGTTTACACTCATTGTACCAGATGTCATAATAACACACCCAACAGCATTGCAGCCCTTTCGTTTGTATCTTATAATGATATGTATAGCCAGCGCCATGCTATTGATTTATATATTGATAATGGTAATATGCCACCGTTTCTTACTTCTAACAAGCATCATAGGTTTGTTGATGAAAAATCTTTAACTCAAAAAGAAATTGATTTAATTCATCAATGGGTAAAACAAGGTTGTGTACAAGGTAATGTAGCCAATGCACCTACACCACCAGTCATTGCCCTACCACAGCCAACATTCAGCGCACCAGATATAAGTGTAAGAGTGCCTAATTTCACTGTACCAATTACCACTACCGAAAATTTCCGACAATGTTTTATTCTTACCAATCCATCCACGGCTGTAAAATATTTATCAGCAATTGAAGTAGTACCTAATACTTTACGGGCAATTTATTCCGTGTATGTATATGCCGATACATCTTCTATTCCCGTTGCAAAAGATTCAGCTGATACTTCATTAGGATTTGAAAATTTTGGGAGCATTAGTCCCAGTGCAAAACCGTTATTTGGTTGGATGAATGGCAGCCTTCCTTATTATTACCCAACATCATTTGGTTTGCAAATTGATTCAGGCTCACGAATTATTGCACAAGTTGATTATGCCGAAGATGCAGGTGGAAAAGTAGATTCAACACTTATTAATTTACAATTCTCTCCTGTATTACGAGCCATTGAATCAAAATTAATTCTTTCACACAATAATAATTTAATACACCCTCCATTTTTAGTAAAAGCCGATTCGGTGCAGACAATTTCTGAATCTTATACCGTCAACACCGACCAATCTTTTTATGGTGTAATGCCAATGCTGCATTATTTATGTACACAATTAAATGTAATAGCTGTTTCGCCACTAAATGATACTACCAATTTAGCTGACATTCCTTATTGGGGGGCTATTTGGTCGCAAGGCTATTTTATGTACAACCAGCCTATTCACATTAAAGCAGGAAGTACCATTTATGCCACTGCTACGTTTGATAACACGTATCTCAATAACAACAACCCTAATAATCCACCGCAAAATATTACAGGCGGAAGTACTGCCGATGATGAAGAAATGTTGTTCTACTTTCAGCTATCTTCTTATGCAATTGGCGATGAAACAACAGTTATGTTAGATAGTACACCGCATTTAGCTCATTATCTGAATTGTCAGGCAACACACACACCAAGCGGCGTTGAGGAAATACAAAACAACGAAATAAATATTTTTCCCAACCCCTGCAATGAAGAATTACGAATTGCAATTGATGAATTACGATTGAAAAATTCAGGTGTTGAAATTTATGATTTAGTCGGTAGAAAAGTTTTAACACTCTTAAATCAAAAATCTGAAATCATAAATGTATCTGCTTTACCAGCAGGTATTTATTTACTAAAAATCATTTCAGATAAAAAAACATTCACTCAAAAATTTACAAAGCAATGAAAAAAATATTTCTGATTTTATTTCTACTTTTTTCAAAAAATATTTATGCACAAACAGCATTACCAATACCACCTTCACTTAAAGGAACAACATTTAATTTAACTATTCAAGATGGAGTTACACAATTTTACCCTGGCATTAATACGCCAACGTATGGCATCAATGGTAGTTTGTTAGCACCAACACTGCTTTTTAACAAAGGTGATGTGGTTACATTAAATGTTACCAATACGCTTACTGGAAATGGAAATTCAACAACTATTCACTGGCATGGGCTTCATGTGCCAGCTTCAGCTGATGGAGGCCCACACCAAATAATTAATCAAGGTACAACTTGGAGTCCATCATTTAAAGTATTAAATCAAGCAGCTACATTTTGGTATCACCCACATGGAATGAATAAAACAGATTTGCACGTTGCTAAAGGTATTGCCGGAATGATAATCGTTAAAGATACTATTGAGTCAAAAATAAATTTACCCCGAACTTATGGCGTTGATGATTTTCCCATCATCATTCAAACTAAAGATTTTGATATACTTCATCAAATTGCTATTTCAACACAAACCGATACAGCACACATAGTGAATGGAGTTATCAATCCATATTTAAATGCACCTTCACAAGTTATTCGCTTACGATTATTAAATGGTTCATCAGGTAAAACATTTATGTTAGGATTTTCAAACAACATGAATTTTCATTTGATAGCCACCGATGGTGGATTATTAGATTCATCACAAACCATGAATCGAATTCGACTTAGCAATGGTGAACGGGCAGAAATTTTAGTTGACTTTAGTTTGTTTTCAGGTGGAAATATTTATTTAAAAAATTTTGGTTCTGAATTGGTGCATGGCATTCAAGGTGCTGATTCAGTAGGCGATAATTCAATAAATTTTATCCCCAATTATTACACAAATCCTTTAAACGGTGGCGATTATGATTTACTAAAAATTAATTTCATTGCTCCAACAAGTTCACCTGTAATGAACATTCCTGCTGCACTTACACCACTTTCAACTATACCTATTTCATCTGCTACCCATAATCGTTATTTCATTTTTGATACAATTACAGGCATGGGAATAATGCCCAATTTTGCGGCTGGTCCTTTTGCTATTAATCAAAAATTATTTGAAATGGATTCTATCAACGAGACAGTTTATTTGAATACCACTGAAACTTGGACATTGATAAATAAAACAATGGTGGCTCATCCCTTTCATATTCATGATGTTGAATTTTTAATTGTAGATATCAATGGAAATCTTCCAACAAAGTTTCAACAAGGGTGGAAAGATGTAGTATTAGTAATGCCCGGCGATACCGTTAGATTCATCACAAAATTTGAAGATTTTGCTGATGACCATATTCCTTATATGTACCATTGTCATGTATTACATCATGAGGATGATGGAATGATGGGCAGCTTTGTAGTGATTGATACAACACAAAATGGAGTAAATGAATTATCGGCAACAACTGATGGAATAAGCATTTATCCAAACCCCTGCAACAATGAATTACGAATTACGATGAAAGAATTACGATTTGAAGATGTAAAAATTGAAGTAATTAATATGTTAGGGGAAAGAATTTACTATTTACTTGCCAACAGAAAATCTGAAATCATAAACACTTCTGAATTACCAAATGGAATTTATTTTATAAAAATAATTACTAATGAGCAGATAGTAACTAAAAAATTTGTGAAAAATTGGAAATAAATTCACAAATATCGCAATCCTGTTGGCTCATTGAAAGTCGAAAATTAGCTTTTAGCGTAAAGCCAATGGCACTGCTTGCAACTTTGCTTAAAGAATTTTCATTGAAAATTAGAAAAAATGCTGCTCTTAAATCTATGAATGTTTTCGAAAAAACAATGACTATTATGGGCAAGGGGGTATTGAGAATTTTATTTCTTTTTGCTGTAATGCTATCATGCAAACCATGTGCTGCTTATTTACTAAACAAAGAGAAAAATTTTGAATGCCCAATATGTTTGTTTTTTAAAAATTTCCATTCTGAAAATTTTAATATAGCATCAAGTATTAATACATCTAAAATATGTAACTACAATTCATCTGTTTTACAATCAAAAAATAATTTAAATAAAACTAAGTTCGAAAATGAAAATTCCAATTTCGATTTTCAAAAAACTATTTTATTTAGTATAAAAGAAAACAATGCTCAGTTTAGAAATACGTTCTATTTGTATGCTTTTTCTGATAGTGGTATCCCACTTTATCTTTTGTTTCATAATTTAAAGATTGGAAATTGTTACAATTTATTTAGCCAGATTTTTCAATCGTTTCAACAATAAATTTTAACAAATAAAATTAAAATAATGAGAAATAAAATATTGCTGTTTTTATTAATGGTTTTCAGCTTAACAAAAACTATAAAAGCACAAAGCCCACTTTTTATACCAGATACACTTTCAGGTAGTAATATTAGTTTATACTTAGCCGATAGTGTCACACACTTTTACAGTGGATTCAACACACACACCATTGGTTACAATGGAAATTATTTAGGTCCTACCATCGTGTTACATCACGGGCATCATGTTACCCTTCAAGTTCACAATCAACTTACTGATACTACCACAACCCATTGGCATGGGTTACATGTAGCACCTGTGAACGATGGCAGTCCACATAATGTTATATTACATGGTACCACATGGAGCCCTTCCTTCACTGTTTTGGATAAAGCCGCCACTTATTGGTATCATCCTCATTTGCACATGAAAACGATGCAGCAAGTTTTAAAAGGTGCGGCAGGGTTAATTATTGTTCGTGATTCAGAAGAAGCAACTTTGAATTTACCACGAACATATGGCGTTGATGATTTTCCGTTAGTTTGCCAATGGAAAACATTTGATGCCAATAAGCAAATTGTATTAAGTGATGATACAGACAATGTAGTAATGATAAATGGAACTATTAATGGTTTTTTAAATGTGCCAGCACAAATGGTTAGGTTTAGAATTCTGAATGGAAGCAGTCATCGATTCTTTGAATTTGCAATGAACGATAATAGGAGCTTTAAGCAAATTGGAGGAGATGAAAGTTTGCTTAATTCACCTGTCAGTATGAATAAATTTATGTTAGGACCAGGTGAACGTGCCGAAATTGTAGTAGATTTTTCAGGGCAGAGTGGCAATACCTATTATTTAAAACAATTAGGAACACAACTTCCTGCTGGTTATCCTGGCGGACCACCTGATGCAATGGGAATGGGAACTTTAGCCGTTTTAGACAATAAGGATTTTAACATACTTCAGTTTAATGTTACTGCATCTACAACCATCCCTAATCCTGTAACAAGTATTCCAACAAAGTTGACTAATAACATCATTACTTCTTCAATTAATGCAGGAACTATAAATTTTTTATTACAAGGTTCACCACAAATGAGCATGACAAACTTTACTATTAACGGTGTGCAATATCAACCCAATGTGATTAATTTTTATACCCTTCAAGATAGTGTAATGATTTGGAACATCACTAATCAAAGTATGATGCCTCATCCTTGGCATATTCATGGTAATCACTTTTTCGTCAAATCAATTAATGGTACTACACCTCCTGCTAATTTGCAAGGCAGAAAAGATGTGGTTGTGGTTGCACCAAATGGTGGCACAGCTTCAATTATTATGAAATATGCCGATTTTTTTGACCCAATTTATCCATATATGTATCATTGTCATATTAACAGCCATGAAGACAATGGCATGATGGGGCAATTCATTGTCAGTTCTCGTCTTTCATCAGGCATAAATAGTTTGGTAAATGATGAAGATGCGATAAAAATATTTCCAAACCCAGCAATTGCTGATTGGACAATTAAAGGAACATCAACTGAAACTTTGTTGGAATGCAAACTTTGGAATGATGCAGGACAAATTATTTACCAAAAGAAATTAGAAGTAACGGCAGGAAGTTATGAAACAATCATTCCTGCCAAACATTTTTCATCTGGAGTTTATTTGCTCCAAATTATCGGAAACACTAGTATTCAAACCATAAAAATTTGTAAATAAAATTAACTAATAAATTTAAAAAAAAATCATGACTAAAAATTTAATAAAAATCAGTTTAATAATTCTTTTTGTAGTTGTATTAAAATCTTCATTTGCTCAAACAATACCTAACGCAGGATTTGAGAATTGGACTACCACCGGAAGCTATAGCGACCCTGACAATTGGATGACACAAAATTCAACAACAAGTGCATCAAATGTTTATACAGCAGAAAAGGGAACACCAGGAAGTCCTGGTACTTCTTATTTAAAACTAACAAGTAAAACAGTTGGAATGAGAGTAACAAACGGAACCGCTTCATCAAGATTTGCTTACAATCAACGATCTGCAAATTTTATTGGTAAATGGCAGCATATGATTTCTGGCACAAGTCAAGGTTCGGTTGATATACAATTTACTCGATGGGATGCTGGCATGAGTAAGAATATGCCAGTTGCTTCAGGTCATGTAGTATTAAGTGGAATGGCTATGAGTTGGGCTGCCTTTAACATCCCAATGGTATATTCGGATAGTTTAAATATGCCTGATTCATGTAGTATTACTTTTGCAGCAAGTGGATTTCAACCAGCTGATGGTGATTATTTATGGGTTGATGATTTGTCATTTTCTGGAACTGTTGCAATGGCAAGTGGCATTAACCAAATAGATGATAATATTAAATCCGTAGAACTATTTCCTAATCCATCTTTTACTACAATTAAGTTAAAGTACAATTTAACTAATCCATCTACTATTATCATCAAATTATTTGATGTAACTGGTAAACAAATTACAACCTTATACAACGGACAAGCAATAATTGGTAAGAATGAATTAGCCATTGATTGTACTACTCTTAATCAAGGACTTTACATTGTAAAAATAGAATCTGCCGATGGTTATATAATAAAGCAATTGGAAGTATTGAAATAATTAATCTTATGGCATCACCTCAATTTCATGGGGTGATGCTTTTTTAAAAAAACCAAAAATGAAACAACTAATCTTAATTATAATCATAAATTTTGGAATTTATGGATGTAAAAAGGAAATGAAATCAAATTCCGATATAACATCCTATTCAACCAATGGGGAGGCAATTTTCAGAACTGGTAAAAATAAAAATGGAGAGGTGTTGCAAGATATAAATTCATCAGAAATGAAAATGGTTCATTCTTGTCAAAATTGCCATGGAAGTGATGGTAAAGGAGGTGACATAATGATGCGTAATACTCCATCCATTCGTTATAAGGATTTGATAAATCCAAAAATACACACCATTCCTTACAATGATAGTTTAATCATTCGATTTATAGACCATGAATTAAAAAGTGATGGTACAAAAGCGAATACAGGTGTTGTATTCAAAATGAGTTTACAAGACAAAAAAGATTTAATTAACTATTTAAAAATACTTTAAGATGAAAATAATTTTTTTAGGAGTACTATTAGCATTCGCTTCATGCACATTGGATATGAGAAACAATACTGAAAATTCGAATAAAGACACTACTATGATAAAGACTGGGCAAAAGGTTTATGAATGTCCGATGAAATGCGAAAACAAAACTTATTCAGATACTGGCAAATGTACTATATGCGGAATGGATTTAGTTCTTAAAAAATAATTTTTATATCAAATAAAACAATGTCAATTATGAAACAAACAATCACTTTAACATCAATTTTGTTGCTCTTATTTGTAGCAACCAACACTTATGCCCAATGCCCTGCTGGGCAAACAGAAGTTCGGGTCAATGTAACCACTGATGGCTATGGGCAGGAGGGTTATTGGGATTTAGATACTACTGGTGTGGCTTGTGGTGTTAACACTTTGCAATGGGGTGGCAATCAAACTCAAGTAGGCTGCAATGGCGGCGGTACACCCATTACATCAACATCTGGGAATGGATACGCCAGCAGCACAATCATTAGTAACGGACCTTGGTGCTATGCTACAAATGCAGCTTATGACATCCACTATATTGATGATTACGGAGATGGTGGTTTTGAATTCAATGTTTTAATTAACGGATTCCCAATGTATAATTTTACTGGAAGTGCAGCTAACCAAACTTTTAAATTCATTAATAAACAACCACCTACCTTTGATTTAGCAGTTACTAAAATACCAATGGCAATGTACGGGCAACAAGGCAATAAAACAATTGAAGGAACTATTTTTAATTATGGTGCTGCTACCATTACTTCGTTTGATTTGAATTATACAATTAATGGCGGCACCCCAGTTACTCAAACTATTTCGGGGTTAAACATTGCAGGCTATACATCCTATCAATTTTCTCATCCTATTTTATGGAATGCCAATGCAAATGGTTCGTTTAATATTGATGTATGGGCTACCAATTTAAATGGAAGCTATGTAGATTCAAATCTTACTAATGACCACAAAATATTTACAATTATTATAGGCGATGCTACACCAAATATAATTGATGATTATACACATGCCACCCCAACATTTACTACAATTGCCAATTCATCAAATGGTATTGCACTACCTCGTGATTTAGATTTCCATCCAGTGTTATCTCGAAATGAATTGTGGCTTGTATTGCAAAGTACTGAAGCAATTGGTGGCAAAACAGCAAAAATTTCAAATGCTGGCTTAACAGGGCAAAATGTTTTAGTTCAAAAAGATGGAAATGCATGGCATTTTATGAGTATGCCAACTGGTGTTGCATTTAGTGACAATGGAAATTTTTGCACTTCACCTGGTGTATTAGATGCTAATCATGGTTCAGGGCATTTTACTGGACCAGCGCTTTGGAGCAGCGTATCTTCGATTTATGCTAAACCAAGTGGCGGCAATGGAAGCCATTTAGATATGCTGCACCAATGCCCTTATGCCATGGGTGTTGCATGGGAAGTTGATAATGTATTTTGGATTTATGATGGTTATAACCAAGACCTTATGCGTTGTGATTTTGGCAATGACCATGGACCAGGGAATTCTGACCATAGTGATGGCAAAATAAGGTCATATGACGATATTCCTGTTACTTATAACAACCTAAATATTCCTTGCCATATTGTTTTAGATAGTAATAAAAAGTGGCTTTATATTGTTGATGGCGGTACTCAAAAAGTAATGCGAATGGACATAACAACTGGTACTCAAACCGGCACATTTACACCTTATGCCGAACCACTTGCTGAACATTCTATTTACACTGGCACTAACAATAGTACCTATGTTTCAACAGGGCTTGGACAACCTAGTGGCATTGACATTATTGGCAACAGATTAATAGTTAGCGATTATACATCGGGAGATATTATTATTTATAATTGTAGCGGAGCTACTGGTGTAGAAATTGGTAGAATAAAAACAATGACACCTGGTGTGCAAGGTGTTAAAATTGGACCTGATGGAAAAATTTGGTACGTAAATTATCAAACCAATGAAGTTGTAAGAATTGATTATACTCTTTGGCAAGTTGGTATAACTGAAGTAACAAAACCAACTCTGAATTTTTATCCCAACCCTGCTAATGATGAATTATACATCCGTGTTAGCCAATTCAATTCAACTTCAACTATTAAAATAAAAAATATAGTTGGACAAGAAATTATCAATGAAAAACTAACATCCGAAAATAGTAAAATCAATGTTTCAAATTTTAATGCAGGTATTTATTTGCTGCAATATGAAATCAATGGAATAGCAATAACTCAAAAATTTGTAAAAAATTAATCATCATAAAGATGCTACTGTTTATTATCAATGCAGTAGCATTTTATAAAACAAAAAAAAATGAAACGAACAATCATCACATCACTACTTGTTATTTTTACAGCAGGTGCATTTGCTTTTTCTAACAAAATTAAAAATGCTAAATCCGAAACCTTTACCGTATATGGAAATTGCGACCAGTGTAAAGCTCGTATCGAAAAAACAGTTTATAAAAAAGGAAAATCAATAGGCAACTGGAATGTGGATTCAAAAAAACTGACACTCACATTCGATAGCATCAAAATCAATCGAAATATATTATTAAAAAAAATTGCATATGCTGGTCATGATAATGATATGTACATGGCACCTGATGAGGCTTACAATAAATTAGATGGATGCTGCCAATACAAACGCATGTATTTAAAAGAAGCCACCCCACCGAAGGACACTAAAGCTGAACCCCAAAAAGAAGAAATAAAAATTATTTCAACGAAAACAGATAATTCACTTGCAGCAGTTTATTCCGCCTATTTTTTTCTAAAAGATGCTTTAATAAAGGATGATGGCAACAATGCATCAATCCAAGCAAAAGAATTATTTAAAGCTGTTGATGCAGTAAAAATGGAAATCATGAATCCATCGGAGCATGATATTTGGATGAAAAATGTGCAAGCAATTTCTTACAATGCTGAGCACATTAAAAGCACCACTGATAATGAACATCAACGTGAACACTTTGCAAAACTTTCAATAGCTATGATTGAAGTAATGAAAATAATTAAGCCAAATTTTATATTTTATATCGACCATTGCCCAATGTATAATGGCGGAAAAGGTGCTGATTGGTTAAGCAAAGATGCTGCTATCAAAAACCCATACTATGGCTCTCAAATGCTCACCTGTGGCAGGGTAAAAGAAACTGTTAAATAATTAAAAACAATTTACAAAATGACTAAACTTTTTTTTCTTCTCATTTTTCTTTCATTTAACTTTAATCTTTTTGCACAAACAACAGAGCGATGCAGCACTCCAACACCACCTACACAGTGGGATATTATTTTCAATCAAATGGTTGAAGCCACAGAACAAAATCAATCAAATGATAGAACAAAATTTAACAATTATATCATTCCTGTTATCTTTCATGTGTTGTATGATTCACAAGCCATTGGTACGTTTCCTAATTTAGACCAATTTCAAATCAATTCACAAATTAAAGTTTTAAATGATGATTATGCTGGAGTTGGGTATAATAGTAGCAAATATGTGAACTACAATGGACACCCTCCATTTTATGATTATGCTAAAGCGAACAATTTGCCATACCCTGATACAGGTGGTGTTGTAATTGCTAACACCCATATCAAATTTATATTAGCTACAGTTGATGTGAACGGAAATATTTTACCCGAAGCAGGAATAGATAGGGTTAGTTATTCTCAAAAAGGGTGGGCAAAGCCAACTACATTCACCACCAAAACTACTTTTCAGAACTATATCAATACTATTATCAAGCCAAATACTATTTGGGATGCTACCAAGTATTTGAATGTATGGCTAACTGATTGTAGTTCAGCAATTGGCTTGTTAGGATTTGCAACATTTCCTAATGGTTCGGGTTTATCTGGTCTGTCAGGGGTAGGTACTGCAACTACTGATGGTTGTTGGGTTTGGACAAGAGCTTGCGGTGATACTGGTATAGTTTCAGCATCATATAATAAAGGAAGAACATTAACACATGAATCCGGGCACTACTTAGGATTACGTCATGTTTGGGGTGATGCCACTTGTGCTACAGATTATTGCAACGATATACCACAGTCAAAACAGGCTAATTATGCCAATGCAACCTATCCTTTTAACATGGGTACTTGTCCAACGGGGAGTTACAACAATTTGCTAAATGGTGAAATGTTCATGAATTTCATGGATTATAGTGATGATGTGGCTATGTGGATGTTCACAAATGACCAATTAACAAGAATGTTAACTGCATTAGCCAACAGTCCTTACAGAAATAACTTAACCAATTCAGCCAACTCAATGCCGCAAACACCCAATGGCATTGCATTACCAATTCAACAAACTGAATTTAATATTTATCCCAATCCGACATTTAATAATCGAATCAATATTTCTGTCGCAAACAGCAATTCTAATGGCTATGAAATTGTAATATCAAACTTAGTAGGACAACAAGTTTTTACTAAAAAAATAAATGAATTCGATTATAATTCAATTAACATCACTTTACCGTCATTAAATAAAGGAATTTATTTTGTCGCCTTGATTAATAATGCAAGTCAAAAAATTGTAAAGAAATTATTGGTTGAGTAAATGAAACTATACATCAAAAATATGGTGTGTAGTCGTTGTATAATAGTGGTTAAGTCCAAGTTAGAAAAACTTGGACTTAACCCATTATCAATGCAATTGGGCGAAGTAGAAATAAAAGAAAGCATTACAAAAATTCAAAAAGAAACTTTAGCAAAACAATTGCATTCATTGGGCTTCGAGTTAATAGATGATAAAAAAAGTAAAACAATAGAAAAGATAAAAAACTTAATTGTAGAGTTAGTTCATTATAAAAACAACGAACTAAAAACAAATTTATCTAACTATCTTTCTAAACATTTACTACAAGACTATAACACATTAAGCAATCTTTTTTCAGAAGTAGAAGGCACAACCATTGAGCAATATTTTATAGCACAAAAAATAGAAAAAGTAAAAGAATTGTTGATGTATAATGAACTTAGTTTAAGCGAAATTGCTTTACAACTAAATTATAGTAGCGTAGCATATTTAAGCAATCAGTTTAAAAAAGTAACAGGCTTTACACCAACATATTTTAAGCAGCTAAAAGATAAAAAACGTAAGCAAATTGAAGCTTTGTAAATCTTACAAATCATTCCCAAAATATCGCAATAGCTAAGGTTTTAAACTGTTGCAGTTTTGTGTTTCAAAAAATAAATATACAAATGACACACACTTATCAATTAACAGGAATGACTTGCAGCAGTTGCGAAGCCAAAGTAAAAAGCAATTTATTAATGATGCCAAACGTAACGGAAGTAGATGTTTCAAAAGAAAACAACACAGCTACAATTACAATGAGCCAGCACATTTCCTTAGTAAGTTTACAAGATGCAATCGGTGGTATCAATAGTAAATATCAAATCACAGCAACACAGCACAGCGAAATTGCAGAACAAACAAAATCTTGGATTGAAACTTACAAACCCATTTTATTAATCTTTTTTTACATCACATTAATAAGTGCCTTAATTAGTTTCTATACAACTAACAATGGGTTAATGGGTTTTATGCAATACTTTATGGCAGGCTTCTTTTTAGTGTTTTCTTTTTTCAAAATGCTTAACCTTAAAGGCTTTGCAGAAAGTTATAAAATGTACGATGTAATTGCAAAACAAATTCCAGCTTGGGCTTATCTATATGCTTTTATCGAGTTAGCTTTAGGTATTGCTTACACTATCAATTTCTATCCTTTTATTACAAATATTATTACACTTGTTGTAATGAGTATTAGCATTATTGGAGTACTTAAAAGTGTACTCAATAAACAAAAAATTCAATGTGCTTGTTTGGGTGCAGCTTTTAATTTACCAATGAGTACAGTAACAATTATCGAAGACGCTTTGATGATTGTTATGAGTACAGTAATGCTTTTCACATTAAACACATAAAATGAAATTCCTAAAATGGATATACAAAAAATTATTTCAAAAAAACTGTTGCCAATAACAACACTAATCTTAATATTTATAAACAATTCACAGGCTCAAAAAATAGTTCACTACGATTTATACGTTAAAGACACAACTGTAAATTTCACAGGCAAACTCAAACGAGCCATTGCAGTCAATGGGCAAATACCTATGCCTACACTCACTTTTACCGAAGGAGACACAGCCGAAATTGTAGTGCATAATGAATTAGAAGAAGAAACATCTTTACATTGGCACGGCTTGTTCCTGCCCAATAAAGAAGATGGTGTGCCATACCTTACACAAATGCCCATAGCACCACACACCACACATTTGTATAAATTCCCAATCATTCAAAACGGCACACATTGGTATCATAGTCATAGTGGTTTGCAAGAACAAATTGGGATGTATGCTTCATTTATAATGAATAAAAGAAATGATGATAAAACATTTAGAGCAGGTATAGACGACATTCCTACTGTTCCAATTACACTTAGCGAATGGACAGACTACAAACCAGAGAATGTTCACCGAATGTTACACAATGCAACAGATTGGTTTGCCATAAAAAAAGGTACAACACAATCATACAGCGAAGCAATAAAACAGGGCTACTTTAAAACCAAACTAAAGAACGAATGGAAACGAATGACAGCAATGGATGTAAGCGATGTGTATTACGATAGGTTTTTGATTAATGGTAATTATGAAAGCCAATTATCACAATTCAAGGCTGGAGATAGGGTTAAACTTAGAATAGCTAATGGTGGGGCATCAACTTATTTTTGGCTAACCTATGCAGGAGGAAAAATGACAGTTGTAGCCAACGACGGAAACGATGTAGAGCCAGTAGAAGTAGATAGATTAATTGTTGCAGTCAGCGAAACCTACGATGTAATTGTAACTATACCTAACGATGGAAAAGCTTATGAATTTTTGGCAACCAGCGAAGACCGAACAAAATCAGCATCACTCTATCTTGGCAATGGTCGCATTCAATTAGCCAATCCACTACCCAAGCTAAAATATTTTGAAGGAATGAAAATGATGAATGGAATGATGAAAATGAATGGCGACCTCGATGATATGGGAATGAGTATGAGCCTAAACCAAATGGATATGAACGTAGTAATGTATCCCGAAATTACAGGCAGTGGCAAACCAAAACAAGCCGACACCGACCCCAATCGCTACAATGCAAATTCATTAGCCAACATCACTACGCTAAACTATGCAATGCTCAAATCCACAATAAACACAGCATTGCCAAAAGATGCACCAGTAAAAGAATTACACTTCGAACTCACAGGCAATATGAATAGATATGTATGGAGTTTAAACAACAAAGTAGTCAGCGAAACCGATAAAATACTAATCCATAAAGGCGAAGTTGTAAGAATGGTAATTTACAATGGCTCAATGATGCGACACCCAATGCACCTACACGGACACGATTTTCGTTTACTAAACGGACAAGGCGAAAACGCCCCACTAAAAAACATTGTGGACATTATGCCAATGGAAACCGACACCTTAGAATTTGAAGCCAATGTAGAAGGCGATTGGTTTTTTCATTGCCACATACTCTACCATATGATGAGTGGAATGGGAAGGGTTTTTACTTACCAAAATCAAGCACCAAACCCCATAATACCAAACCCAACTTATGCTTGGCGAAAACTAAAAGCCGATGACAGACGCTTTCACTTTATGGGCGAAAACGATTTTGCAACCAATGGAAACGATGGAGAAGCAATGTATCAAAGCACACGTTGGAGCATAGGCACAGAATGGCGTTTAGGGTACAACAGTATGCACGGCTACGAAACAGAAACCCACATAGGAAAATACATAGGCAAAATGCAATGGCTAATGCCATTCGTAGGCTTCGATTGGAGATATAGAAAAATGGGAATAGACGAACACGAAAAAAACCTATTTGGGCAATCCAACACCAAAGACAACCGAGCAGTTTTTAGCCTTGGTGTAAACTATACTTTACCAATGCTATTTATGTTTCAAACCGAAATATTTACAGACGGAATAGTAAGGCTACAATTAGAACGAAAAGACATACCCATTTCCAAACGCATACGAATGAGTTTAATGTGGAATACTGATAAAGAATATATGATAGATTTGAACTATATTATCAACAAGAACTTACGAGTACGAACTCACCTTGATAGCGATATGGGGTTGGGCGCAGGAATTATTCTGGCTTATTGATGTATTCTTTTAAAGTTGATAAAAAGTTAAACTGACTTTAATCATGAAAAAAAATATAAGAAACAATCACCTTTGATAGTGGTTCGCAGTTTGGCATACAAGAGCTTAATTATACCCCATCAGAAATTTATATAGCGCTATTTTTTAATAGCATTGGGTTTAATAAAATGGCAGAAGCAAATGCAATTACATTATTCCCTAATCCTTCGGAACGATTGATAATGCTTAGCGGAATTGAAAATATTCATTCAGTTGAAGTATTTGATATCATAGGAAAAATCCAATTATTTAGGGCTGATATTTCGTCATCAATTATCAATATTGAAGGTTTGCCCAGCGGAGTTTATTTTATTAAAATTATTTCAGATCAAAATTCGATTACTAAAAAATTTATCAAACAATGAAATCTATAATAATAATTGCAGCACTATTTTTAATAGGCAATTCAGTAAAAGCACAATTTGTAAGCGCTGAAATTCAAGCAGCCGGCTTAACGTGTTCCATGTGTTCACGAGCAGTTGATAAACAATTGCAAACCCTTGATTTTGTTGATTCAGTAGGAATTAATTTAAGTTCAGCAACATTTGTTTTGCATTTCAAAAAAAATAAAATTATTGATTTTGATGTAATTAAAACTAAGGTGGAAGATGCTGGCTTTTCAGTAGCTTCATTAAAAGCGGTATATCATTTCAACCAACAACAAGTTGATGCTAATGATACATTAATGTATCACCAAACCATGTTTCAGTTTGTGCAATGCAAATCGCAAATTTTAAATGGTGACGTAACATTTAAAATATTAAATAAAGGATTTATGAGAGATAAAGAGTTTAAAAAAAATTGCATCATTAATTAAAAATATTTCATCTTCAGCAAATGATAAATTGAAAGATGTAAAAAAAATTTTTTATGTTTTGGTATCTTAAATTTTGCTGCATAATTATTTTATTAATCAGTTGGAAAATAAATTTTGCCCAAGAGCTTTTTCCATCTACTGAGCCTGCTAGTGCTATGTCGGCACGGTCAATAGGTATAAGGCTGAACAATCAATTTTATTCATCAAACACTAAATTTATGAATAGAAGCAATGCTGAAGTGATGTGGGGAATTAATAAAAAATGGATGATGCATTTTGATGTATCAGCAAGTAATTATCATCAACCAAATTTAAAAATGGAGAGTGGAAGCTGGTATATTAAATATCGATTTTTGTCAGTTGATGAAGTGCAATCGCATTTTAGGATAGCGGCATACACTAAAGCAGCTATCAGCAATAATGCATTTCATCAAAACGATGTTAGTTTTAATGGTGATAATACAGGATTTAATTCAGGATTTATCATTACACAATTGCAACATAAATTTGCTGCATCCATTACTACAGGCTTTTCACAAGCATTTAATAATGTTGGTTATAAGTTGCATCAATCACAAACTGATAAGGCTTTTAATTGTTCAATATCAGCTGGTTATTTATTGTTTCCGTTTCATTATGTAAATTATCGCCAACCCAATTTTAATATTTATTTTGAGTTGATAGGCAAAAATAA
>JBEANU010000230.1:0-11473 GCA_041165265.1 Bacteroidota bacterium
GTTTTTTGTTTTAGCAACAAACTCGAATTCTGTACCCATAAAAAAATATACTGAGTTTGAAACTTCACTTGATAATCTAACTTTAAAAAAAATTGGAATAGCAATAAAATCTAAAGATTCAATATGACGATATCTTCTATAATTTTCAGGAATACCTCCTTTTGATATTGGGTTTGGGGTAATAAAACTGCTATTAAGTTTAATATAACTAATTCCCGAACGCAATGACAAATAATGATTAAAAAAATATTCTTCATCGACATTTAAAGAACCGCCAGTATTCAACTTATCAAAGGTTATAATTGGCGAAGTGGAATTTACCCATGATATATTCCGTGCTACAAATACAGAAGTTTTAAACCCTTGCGATTTAAAATATGAAAAACTTAAAATAAAAAAAACTGTTATTGAGATTTTCTTCATCGAATTCTATTTTCTTCCAATAAAAATACAAGATATCCTTTCAAAAACAAATTTCTCATTTACTTTGCCATTCAAATTTGTAATACAACCCGTTGTGCATGTAGTAAAAATATTTTTAGGGGGCTAAAGCCCTTGATAGCACTGTATTTTGTAACCCCCAACTTAAGTTGGGGGTTAATGAACAGCAATTGAATTTTGGGCTTTAGCCCCATTGTTTTCTACTGCATACGCTCAGTTAATAGCAATTTGCTATACCCGTAAAGGACGAAACATGCAAATTAAATATAATTGATACCCGAACGGTACTTTTTTTTAATTTTTGTTTATATTTGTACCCGTAAGGGTATAATAAAAAATGAATCATCTTTCAACATTTATTCGGTTTCAAAGAAAAAAGCTGGGCATCACTCAAGGCGAACTTGCAGTAAAGGCAGGTGTTGGGGTTCGTTTTATACGAGATTTGGAACAAGGAAAACCCACAGTACAATTGGATAAAATTGAACAAGTATTGGGTTTGTTTGGGTTTCAATTAACGCCAACAAAACTGAAATTAGATGCTTATGATATATTTTGGAATTATCTGAATAAAGGGGTAAAACTTACGCTGACAAATAAAGTGATTAAGTACGGAATTATTATTGCTGAAATTATTGATAAAAAGGAAAACAAAATTGCTGCATGGAAATTTGTTCCTAATAATAACGCCATACAATATCAGCAAAAGCCCGATGATAAGCTAACTGAAACAATAGTTCATAGTGATATAATTACAATTGAAAATCAGTAATACATTTTATGCAACAAGGATTGGTTTATAAAAAAGATAAATTAGCAGGATTTGTATGGGAAGATGAAAACGGATATTCGTTTCAATACAATAAAGACTATTTGCTCCATCCTATTTACGGAGAGGTAAGTAGGACTTTACCATTGCGTTCAGAATCTTTTACTGATAAAAATATGTTGCCTTTTTTTGATGGATTGATACCTGAAGGATGGTTACTGCAAATTGCTATTGAAAACTGGAAGCTAAATTCAAGAGACCGAATGAGCCTTTTATTAACGCTTTGCAAAGATTGCATTGGTGATATTTCAATAGTTAAAAAAGAAAAGAAATGAAGTGTTTGCTTTGTTATAAACCGCTAATAACCTCAGAAATTGACTATCATCCAAAATGCATAACAAATGTATTTGGATTGAAACGAATGCCTGAATTTGATATTGATGAAAGGAAACTTGGCGATTATGCAAAGCGGATTGTAGGAGCAAACAAAGCAATAACAGGTGTGCAACCAAAGCTGAGTTTGTGGTTAGAGGAAACAAAAAAAAATGTACGATTTACAATTGTTGACAAGAAGAGCAACTATATCATCAAGCCGCAAAGCGAAATCTATTTATCATTGCCTGAAAATGAAGATTTATGTATGCACCTTGCAGCAGAGTTTGGACTTGAAACAGCAACACACGGTTTAGTAAGATTAAAAAGCGGTAACCTGGCTTACATCACTAAAAGGTTTGACAGAGATAGAGAAAACAAAATTGCTTGTGAAGATTTGTGCCAACTCAGCGAAAGTTTGACGGAGCATAAATACAGGGGCAGCTATGAAAAAACAGGTAAAATTATCAGGCAATATTCAACTCAACCAGGATTAGATGTTTTGCATTACTACCAACTTATTTTATTTTGTTTCATTACTGGCAACGCAGATATGCATTTGAAAAATTTTTCAATGACAGAAAAAATGGATGGGACATTTTGCTTAAGTCCGGCTTATGACTTGGTTTGCACTAACCTTGTTATTAAAAACGAAACGGAACAAATGAGTTTGAATTTAAATGGTAAGAAAAACAAAATTTCAAAAAAAGATTTTGATAGTTTAGGAATAAGCCTACAATTATCTGAGAAGCAAATTGAGAATTGCTACAAATTATTTATTGAAAAAGCCATCAAAATTAAATGGTGGATAGATAATTGTTTTTTGCCTGATGAGCATAAAAACAAATTAACGAAACTGGTTTCAAAAAGAATTGGAATGCTAACAAAATAAATTTTCTGGCTTACTTTGCCATTCAAATTTTATGATGAAAAATATTGCAGTGTTGTTGGTTAGTATATTGTTGTTGCTTCAAAATGTTGATGCACAGCAAGATTCAGCAATGCAAAAATTTTCCATTTCATTTTCTGAATATTTATTGAAAGAACATTTGTATGAAGATGCTGGTTTGTATTTAAAAAGACATCCAACCATTTCATTTAACTATTATTATGCTACTGAAAAATTAAAATTTCAAGCGCAAAAATTTAGTGATAAAAAATGGAATTTGTCAGATTCATTGCTTGATTTTAAAACGCCTCAGCTGTATCAAAATCAATATTTATTGTATGCTAAATTGAATCAATTGCATCAAGCATTTGAATACATGCCCGAAAATATTTCAGCATTTTTTAATGAAAACAAGAAACGAGAAAGCCTCTGGAATATAGCATCTATAAACCATTCAGCCGATTCAATAAAATGGAAAAAAGTTTTTGCCATACAGCAGCTTACTAAAAATTTAATGCTACACGATACTATTACTTTCAAAAAAGGATATGAAAATTTTAAAACAAACTATCCGCATCAGTTTAATTATTCATTAGAAACTATGATGAATAATTACAACGATTTACAAAAAATAAAAAATAAAAATGTGCTACAAGCAGGCATGTTGAGTGCTGTAATTCCTGGAGCAGGAAAAATGTATTATGGCAATTGGGGGCAAGGTTTTGCTACCCTATTTACATCAGCATTAATTGCAGCCGAAGCTTATAGCGGCTTTAAAAGGAAAGGCGTAAAAAGCATACATGGCTGGGCTTATACCGGTTTGTTCAGTGTATTTTATGTAGGTAATATTTGGGGAACTGTAATTGGTTTAAAAGTAAAACAACGCAAGGCGTATGAAAATATTAATCACAATTTATTGGATAACGCTGATAAGCTTACTGAACAATTTTAGTTCATGGGCTCAAAGTGTTGATTATCCAAATGCGGCTTTGCAATTGGAGTACAAAGTTTTTTCTGAAAAAAAAGAAGTTGAAAAAATAGATGCTTTAATTCAAAAAGCTGAATTATTAAAATCAAATAAATTATTTGCTGATGCAGCTCAAACCTTGAATAGAATTGACATTGAAAATTTATCAGATTCATTACAACAAAAAATATTGTATGAAATAATGCTAAATTCTTATTTAGCTGAGCAATATGTGGATGCTAAAAATTATATGATTCAGTATGATAATTATTTAAAAGATACCACAGATAAATATCATGTAAACTGGCTTAAATGCTTGATTTTTTTAAATAATGATGATTTTGAAAATGCTCATTTAAAACTTATTGCTGCAGTAAAACCAGATTATAAAAAAACAGCTGATAGCATTTTTGTAGCATCTTTTCCTAAATTAAAAAACGAAAAAAAGGCCAGTAGATTAAGTACATTTTTACCCGGTAGCGGACAGATGTATGCTGGTAAAATTGGTTTTGGATTGGTGAATTTATTATCAGTAGCAGGCGCAGGATATTTTACTGCTTGGCATATTGCACATCAATATTATTTAATTGCAGCCTTTACTGGCGGCGGATTGATGAGTAGGTTTTATTTAGGTGGATTAAAAACTTCAAAAAACTGGGCGCAACAAAAAAATGCAAAAGCAACAAATCAATTCAAAATAAAAATCAGCAATTTGCTTTTAAATAATTTATCAGATTAGTTCTTGTATCATTTTTTTGTTGGAATTGGTATAACTTGCATCATAAAATTTTCATCAAATGATTATTGCATTATATGGCAGAATAATACATCAGGCAGATGCCGAATTTATTAAAAAATTGTGTAATTATTTGGCAACAAAACCTGTGGAAGTGTGGGTGCATCAACCTTATTTAGCTGAATTGAAAAGTTTTGTAAACCCACAAGCAAATTATTTTACCTACAACTCATATGATGATATTGTGGGCAAAGTAGATTACATGATAAGCTTTGGTGGCGATGGAACTATTTTAGATACCATTTCATTGGTTCGTGATTCAAACATACCCATAATGGGCATAAATGCAGGCAGATTGGGCTTTTTAGCTGGCGTTGGTAAAGCTGAGGCTGAACCTGCTATCGATGCATTATTAACAGGTGCATTCACTTTAGATAAAAGGAGTTTGTTGCAATTGGATAGCAATAATAATTTGTTTGATGGAAATAATTTTGCGTTGAATGAATTTACATTGCATAAAAAATCAACCTCATCCATGATTGTAATTCATACCTATTTGAATGGTGATTTTTTAACATCGTATTGGGCTGATGGCCTTATTGTAAGCACCCCTACAGGCAGCACTGCCTATAATTTAAGTTGCAATGGCCCTATTTTAGTTCCATCAACTGAAAATTTTGTAATCACTCCGGTTGCACCCCACAACTTAAATATTAGGCCATTGGTAATTCCGGATAATTCAATTTTATCATTTGAAATTGAAGGCCGAAGCAATACCTTTTTATGCACCTTAGATAGCCGAATGGAAACCATTGAAGCCAGTACTCAAATAGCTATTAAAAAAGCGAATTACTTTTTTAATTTGATAAGATTAAATGATGAAAACTTTCTTTCAACCTTACGCAATAAAATGAATTGGGGAAAAGACCAACGAAATTAATTACAATTAAGAATACAATATTTTATCTTCATCATCTTATACTAATAGAATGGCACTAAGCTGGAACGAAATAAAAGATAGAGCATTAAATTTCTCAAAAGAATGGGCTGATACTTCAAAGGAAGAAGCAGATGCAAAGCCATTTTTAGATGCTTTTTTTGATGTATTTGGAATAGCACGAAAAAAGATTGGAACATTTGAGCACCGAGTAAAAAAACTGAACGAAGCTGATGGATATATTGATTTGCTTTGGAAAGGCACTATTTTAATAGAGATGAAAAGCCGTGGTAAAAATTTGGATAAGGCTTTTAAACAAGCTATTGAATATACACATGGTTTAAAACAACATGAACTTCCAAAATATATTTTGATAAGTGATTTTGAAACTTTTAGATTGTTTGATACCGAAGAGCAAACAACTTCCGAATTCAAATTAAAGGAGTTATTTAAAAATGTAAACAAATTCAATTACTTATTAGGTTACCCCAAAAAAATATACAAAGACCAAGACCCTGCAAATATTAAAGCGGCGGAATTGATGGGGAAATTACATGATAGATTAGAAGAAATTGGATACACGGCACATCCATTGGAAGTTTATTTAGTTCGAATTTTATTTTGCTTATTTGCCGAAGACACTACCATTTTTGTTAAGCAGCAATTTCAAGATTTTATTGAACAACGTACCAATGAAGATGGAAGTGATTTAGCTTCAAAATTGCAAGAATTATTTCAGGTATTAAACACACCAAAAGATAAACGATTTAAAAACTTAGACGAACAACTTTCCGACTTTCCGTATGTGAATGGTAAGCTGTTTGAAGAAATTTTGCCTATGGCAAGTTTTGATAGTAAAATGCGATTGGCTTTATTAGATTGTTGCTATATGGATTGGAGCAAAATTTCTCCAGCCATTTTTGGCTCTATGTTTCAAAGTGTGATGAACCCTAAAGAACGCAGAAATTTAGGAGCACATTACACTAGCGAAAAAAATATTTTAAAATTAATTAAACCACTTTTTTTAGATGAGTTGTGGAATGAGTTTGATAAAGTAAAGCATGATGATACTAAGCTAACACATTTTCATAACAAATTATCTTCACTTCGTTTTTTAGACCCTGCTTGTGGATGTGGTAATTTTTTAATTATTACCTATCGTGAATTGAGATTACTTGAATTGCAAGTGTTGGATGAATTGCAAAAACTTAATCGAAGAATCCATCAAATGGATTTTTTGGATATTTCACTCTTGTTTAAAGTTAATGTAGATAAATTTTATGGTATTGAGTATGAAGAATTTCCTGCACAAATAGCACAAGTAGCTATGTGGTTAATCGACCATCAAATGAATATGTATTGTAGTGTTGAAACAGGAAACAAACTGTTACGAATTCCACTTGTGAAATCTGCTACAATTATAAATGGCAATGCATTGCAAATTGATTGGGCAACTTTAAAAACAAAAGATTCAGTTATTTTGTACGCCGATAATTTGAATTATAAAGAGGTTAATGAGCCACGAGAAAGCTTTGGAACTATTAACGTAATTGCAAAATCAATAAACAAAATTGAATCGAACGATAATTTTCCAGAACAGACTATTGAAAAAATTGATTATGATTTTATAATAGGAAACCCTCCTTTTAGTGGCTCAAAAGTGATGAGCCAAACAATGAGAGATGATGTAGTTAAATGTTTTAATAATGCACAAGGTGCTGGTGTGCTTGACTATGTGGCTGCTTGGTATATTAAGGCAGCAAAATATATTCAAAACACAAAAACTAAAGCGGCTTTTGTTTCTACTAATTCAATTGTTCAAGGTGAACAAACAAGTATTCTTTGGGGGCAAATGTTGAATAAGTATGGCATCAAAATTCATTTTGCTCATCGCACTTTTAAATGGAGTAATGAAGCCAAAGGCAATGCAGCAGTCTATTGTGTAATTATTGGCTTTGCTAATTTTGATACTAACAATAAAATAATTTTTGATTATGATGATATTAAAGGTGAGGCACATGAAGTGAAAGCAAGAAATATCAATCCATATTTGGTGGATGCAAAAGATATATTTATTGAGAAAAGAAGAAAGCCAATTTGCCATGTTCCTGAAATTTCATTTGGTAGTATGCCAAATGATGGAGGTAATTTTTTATTTACGGATGAAGAGAAAAATATTTTTCTTAAAGATGAACCCGATGCTAAAAAATATTTCCGACCGCTAATCAGTGCTCATGAATTTATAAATGGAGAAAATAGATGGTGCTTGTGGTTGAAGGATGCCAATCCGCATGATTTAAGAAAGCTAAAATTGTTGAATGACAGAATTGAAAACGTGAAAAAACATCGACTGTCAAGTACAAGATTAGCAACCAAAAAATTGGCAGATTTTCCTACTTTATTTGCAGAGGTAAGACAACCTGAAAACAATTATGTTTTAATTCCTCGAGTTTCCTCTGAAAACAGGAAATACATTCCTATGGGCTTTTTTGATGAAAATTCGATAGCAAGTGATACTTGCTTGTTTATTGAAAATGCAACTTTGTATCATTTCGGAATATTGATGTCAGTGATGCACATGTCTTGGGTGAAGAATATTGGTGGACGATTGAAAAGTGATTATAGATATTCCAATGAAATCGTGTACAACAATTTTCCTTGGGTAGAAAACGCAACCGAAAAACAAATCAAAGCAATTGAAAAAGCCGCACAAAAAGTTTTAGACGTAAGAGAAAAATTTGCAAAAAATTCATTAGCTGATTTATATAAAACAACTTCAATACCGCCAGAATTAACAAAAGCACATATTGAATTAGATAAAGCAGTTGATTTAGTTTATCGTTCACATCCATTTACAAGCGAAGCAAAACGAATGGAGTTTTTATTTGAACTCTATGAAAAGTATACAGCTGATATTTTCACAAAAGAAAAATCTAAAAAGAAAAAATAATGTTACACATTTCACAAGTCATCAACAAGCAGAAAACCATTGAATATTGTAGAAAACCAACCAAAGGAGAAATAAAATTTGGTCATGGTGCAACTCATTATCGTGATTTTGATTTTGATAAATGTTTTGATGAGAGTGGATTTATAAAACTCAAAGTCAAGGCATCAGACGATGGATTGATTTATTTCTATACAGGATTAGATTATTATAATAAATTGAAATTTCAAAAAATAGAAGTTGATTAATACGCATTAAAACCCTTTATGAGTTTTATTCAATCTTTACGAAAAATACACAGCCGATATTTTTACTAAAGAGAAAGTGAAAAAAAGTAAAAAGTAAATTTTTGTGTAAACTAGATTACAAATTTTTATGGCTTCCATCGCAATAGGGCGGATTTTTTGTGTGCTTGCACCCACATAAAAATGCCTTACCTGTTTTGGTAGCTTCAAATTTAAATGACCGAATAGGAACACCATCAACCAATTTATGAGCACTATCGCAAAAAGGCTCTTTGGCGCTTAATCCGCAGGCGCACCACGAATAAATTTTGCCAGTTTCTAACTCAACTTCAAACGGAAATTTTTGTGCTATACGGGGTAAATTATTAGTATCCATTTTGTAATTTTTATTGATTAATAATTCTGTAATAAAACTATTCAGCTAATTTTAGCGCCAACAATTATACAACAGCAAATTTTAGATTTCATGGAAAAGTATCAAAACAATTTTGGCATTAATAAAAATTCAATTTTCTCACAAATATTAATTTTTTTCGGCACCACATTATTGTGCTTATCAGTATTTGCAGGTTTTTCACAATTATTTTTAGCAAAAATAATTGGAGCCGATAATGTAGCTGCTTTTATCCAAAATCCTTTCAATAACATTCAATTCATAAATGTGTTTAAATGCACACAATTAGTGAGTAGCATAGGTATGTTTGGAGTAAGTGCTTTGATGTTTGCTTTTTTAAAAGAAAAAAATGGCTTTATGTATTTGCAGCTTACAAAAGTGCCAAAGCCAATAACAATGGCATTTGTAGTACCTCTTGTGCTATGCAGCTTACCTATTATTGCGTATGTTTATTATTACAATCAGCAAATAAATTTTGGGTCAATGAATAAAATTGTTCATGATCTTGAACATCAAAATGCTGAAATTACAAAAGCTTTTTTAAGCTCAACTACCATCGCAGGATTGCTATTTAATTTGTTAGTGGTAGCCATAGTGCCAGGCATTGTTGAAGAAATATTTTTTAGAGGCGTATTACAAAAATTACTTCACGAAGGCTTTAGAAACAAACATGCAGCAATCATTATTTCAGCCATTTTATTTAGTGCCATGCACATGGAGTTTTTAGGATTTATTCCTCGTTTTTTAATGGGATTAATGTTGGGCTATTTATTTGATTGGTCAAAAAATATTTGGGTAAATATTGCGGCACATGCGCTTAATAATGGCA
The DNA here is from genome assembly GCA_041165265.1 of Bacteroidota bacterium. GTDB lineage: Bacteria > Bacteroidota > Bacteroidia > Chitinophagales > CAIODY01 > CAIODY01. Next base: position 9,524 of record JBEANU010000230.1, read on the forward strand.
TTAGCGTAATTGCTTATTTTATGTTTGTAAAAGGCTATACATCAACTGATATTGATAATATGGATCATTATGGTATTGCGCCAACAGCAATAGCTGTAGTGTTTTTTGCAGTGCTGTTTTATTTATTTTATAAAAATGTAAATAAGCAGCCAATTGAATTATCAAACTAAAAAAAATTGAAAACTACTATTTAAATAAATATGCAAGCAATCATCATAACTATTGGCGATGAATTATTAATTGGGCAAACCATTGATACCAACAGCGCTTGGATGGGGCAAGAGTTAAATAAATTAGGTATTTGGGTGAAGGAACGAATAGCCATCAGCGATGATAAAAATCATATCATTACTACCTTAGAAAAAAATAAAGATCGTGCTGATGTTATATTGATTACTGGCGGTTTGGGCCCTACCAAAGATGATTTAACAAAACATGTTTTGTGTGAATATTTTGGTGGCGAATTGGTAATGAATGATGAAGTACTGCAACATGTAACTGAAATTTTTAGTAAAAGAAATTTACCCATGTTAGAAACCAATAGGCAGCAAGCATTGATGCCCAATAATTGTAAAACCTTATTTAATAAATTAGGTACAGCATCGGGTATGATGTGGCAAATTCCAATCGAAAATGAAAACAGAAATAAATTTTTTATTTCAATGCCTGGCGTTCCGTTTGAAATGAAACATATCATGCAAACGCATGTACTGCCTATGTTACAAGGCTTCAACAAAACTAAAGTTTATCATCGTACATTAATTACAGCAGGCATTGGCGAAAGTTTTTTAGCCCATAAAATTGAAAATTTTGAAAACAACTTACCCACTAATATAAAGTTGGCTTATTTGCCATCAATTGGTATGGTAAAATTGCGACTAACTACACAAGGAAATGAAAATGAAGCGCTGGAAGGCAATTTAGATAAAGCTTTTGAAGTATTGAAAATAGCGGTAAAAGATTATTTATTTGCTGATAATGATGAACCATTAGAAGCAACTATCGGAAATTTATTGAGGATGAATAAGGCTACTTTAAGTGTAGCTGAAAGTTGCACTGGTGGATTCATTGCCTCAAAATTAGTGAGTATGGCAGGCAGCAGCCAGTATTTTGAAGGTGGAGTGGTAAGTTATTCTTATCAAGCCAAACAAAATTTATTGAATGTAAAAAAAGAAACATTAGATAAATATGGTGCTGTAAGCGAAGAGTGTGTGAAAGAAATGGCAAACGGTACGCTACAAAAATTTAACACCACTTACGCTATAGCAGTAAGCGGTATTGCAGGCCCTGATGGTGGTACCGAAGATAAGCCAGTAGGCACCGTTTGGATTGCTTTAGCTACACCACAAAAAATGATTGCCAAAAAATTTAGCTTTTCTAAAGATAGATTCAGGAATATTGAATTAACCTATGTTTTTGCTTTAAAAATGTTGATGGATGAAATTATAAAATCATAAACTTCAACCACTCAAAAATCTTATATTTGCAGCCCAATTGAAAATTATCATTATAAAATAAAATACATAGATACATGGCACGATTTGAATTAGTGATGCCCAAAATGGGCGAAAGTATAATGGAGGCTACCATATTGAAATGGAAAAAAAATGTTGGCGATATGATTGCAATGGATGAAACCTTGCTTGAAATTGCTACTGATAAAGTAGATAGTGAAGTGCCAAGTACAGCTGCTGGTAAAATTGTTGAGCTACTTTATAAAGAAAACGACGTAGTACCTGTAGGTAAAGTAATTGCTGTGATTGAAGATGCAAATGGTAATCAGTTATCAGTTGTTAGTCATCAGTCATCAGTAACAACACCAACTGCCAATGTTGCACAGCCAAAAGCTGAAGTTCCTTTTGTACCAGTAACCAGCAACAAGTCACCAGCAACTAATTCGGGCGATAGATTTTATTCTCCGTTAGTTTTAAATATTGCTCGTCAGGAAGG
>JBEANU010000231.1:0-7146 GCA_041165265.1 Bacteroidota bacterium
CAAAATTAAGTTGTAGCATTTGTTCTAAAACTAATTTTGTAGTGCTATGATGCCCGGTACCAAAACTCATTTTTGGCTGAATGGTTATGGTATGTTTGGCATCTGATTTTTCAGGATGAAATAAGGCTCGTACATATATATCATTTCCTATCACAACAGGCTCAAAATTTGCTTCCCAAGTTGCGTTCCAATTTTTATTATCTAATGTTTCTACTTTCCAATGGTTATTTTCAATTTTATACATTAAAAATAAATTATTGATGGTATCTAAATCAATTTGTTGTTCAGTAAAAGCAGTGAAATTATTTTCATTTTGTACAAAGCCATCAAAATTTAATTCAGCTAATTCAGCAATTAATATTTCTTGCAAATCTGTATCAGCCGTTACGGTGAGTTCAAAATATTTATCAAGCATAAAATTTGAATTTTATAAAAAAGAAAAGGTGGAGACAGTAACCATCAACTGCTCCACCTTAATTCACACTTTAACCAAAAAAACCATTTTGTTGCGGTGGTGATGTTACCGCTATATTTTTAAACCTTGGCTTTAACCAACCAATTGTTCTGTTTAATATATTCAAAAGCTCCAAATACTAATGCACTATAAAATAAGTCACCAGCAATAGTATTACCTAAAAATGGAATAGCTGAAATGTAACATTTTACAAAATCAGCACTTGTATGTGCATAAAAACCGCCTACCGCCCAAACGCCAAAATTACTAATGATAAAAAATATGGCTGAAGCTGATAAACTTGAAATTGCTAATCTAACTATTGTTACTTTTTCTTTTAATAATGCTGAGCCTAATAGTGCAATTAAAAAATAGCTACCATAGGTAAAATACATCATGTTATGAAAACCAATTATTGCATCAGATATAAAAAGATATAAAAACGGAACTGCTAAGCCAAAAGCTTTGTTTTTAAAAGTTGATGCGCCAAATAATGTAATTGCTGCCATTGGGGCAAAGTTCAATAATACATTGTATTTACTTGAAATTAAACGTAATAAAATTGCCGCTATCATTAAACTTACAACTACAATATGATACTTACTTATGCGCATTATTTTTATTTCAATTTTTAGATGGTGCAAATATAGGTACTTTTGCTTGTTTGAATTAATTTATTAGAAAATAATTTATTCACAACTATTGTTCAAAATTTATTTCAATTACTTTAGTACTTTAGATATGTTTATTAATTTATTGATTATCAATTATATAAAAATATTTATCATTGAACAATTACAACAAATCAAAGGCATTATTACCTTCTGAAAACAATAAATCTAACATACTCATATTAGGTTTAAATCCTATTTTATCTTCAAATACTTGCTGGTAAATTGGCAAATCAGTTATATTTTTTAATGGCACATTAGGTTTTAGTTTGTTTCTTTCATCTCTTAAATTTTCATACTTGGGCAAGTATTCATTTGTGAAAGTGATTGGAATAGTAAAGTTTAATTTCTTCAACATTAATTTTAATAATTCAATATTTAAATCGGCTAATTTTTCAAATTTTGTATCAAATATTTCTTTAAAATCATCTTCATAATATTCAAAATACGGAGCGCTGCGATATAAAAACGAAATTGATTTCCAATGTTCTTTTTGCCAATCATCAGTATAACAAATTTTTACATTTTTCATGGCTGTATGTTGTTGTACTTTTCCGCTATGGAGCGGAATGCTTAAAAGTAAAACTCCGTTAGGGCCTGGTAAATAACATCTATTTCGATAACTTGATTTTACATAATGTTCATGCAATTCAAATTGCAACCCTTCTGCATTTTTTATCATCTTAAAAAATGAGATAGGTGGTAAATATTGTGGCTCAATTAAAATAATATTATTCATTGCCTGCAAAAGTGCTAATTTTACAAATCAAAATAATAAAAATGAAAAGAAGAATTTTTACTTCCATTTTAAGCGTTTGCTTTAGTTGTGTGGCGATGGCACAAAATAACAGTGCTGAGGTACATGTGGCACATGGTAAATTTCGTTCGCAACCTCAAGATAAGGCATTTGTTGAATCTTATTTTTCAATAAATCCGCAAACATTATCCTACAAAAAGCTTGCTGACTCTACTTTATCAGCCAATTTAATCATCACTATTTTATTTAAAAATGAGAAAAATGAAATTGTAAATTTTGATAAATTTCAGGTTGAAACTGAGCATTATAAAAATATTCAAGCTATAAATCAAGAGCCCAATTTTTTATTAAATATTCGTAGAAATATTTTAGCTAATGGCATATACAGTGTTGAAACGGAGGTGAAAAATGATGCATTAACAACATCACATACAAGCAATTTAAATATTGATTTTGATGTTGCAAAATATCAATTTTCGGATATTGAAATTTTAGATACATTTTATGAAAATAATTCAACATCAAAATTTAGTAGAGGTGATGTGGCGTTGATGCCATCTGTAATTAATTATTTACCACGATACATGAATCAATTGCATTTTTTTTCGGAATTGTATATTCCTAAAAGTGCTTTAACTATGGGCAAAACATTAATACAATATTCTATTCAAAAAAAAGAGACAGGTAAAATTTTGAGTGAGTTTTCAAATTCATTTGCGTTGGAAAATGCTACAACAATTCCAATTTTAAGTTCAATTGATATTACTAATTTGCAAAGTGGTAATTATGAATTAAAGTTGATGGCGCTAACTAAAAGTAATGAAATTTTAGCTACTAAAACGATTGAATTTCAACGAAGCAAACCGTTACAAGCTAAATCATTTTATACAAGCGATACTTCTATGGTATCAAATAATGATATTCAAAAAACATTTGTAGCACAGTTTGATTTTGAAACAATTCAAAAACGATTAACTACATTATATCCTATTGCATCTGAATCGGAATCAAATTATATTGATAATTTATTGAAATCAAAAAAAGAGAATAACATGAAAATGTTTTATTACAATTTTTGGGTAAACAGAAATATGCAAAATCCTATAGCTGCTTACAATGCTTATGAATTGCAGCTAAAAGAGGTGAATAATGCATTTGGATTAGCCTATAAATACGGTTTTGAAACTGCTAGAGGAAGAACCTATTTGCAATACGGACCACCTAACTCAATAAATAAAACTACACAATCAGCCGATATGTTGCCTTATGAAATTTGGGATTATTATAGCTTAGGAAACCAACGTAATATTAAATTTGTTTTTTATGCAAAGGATAGATCAACCAATGAATATGAACTTGCTTTTACTAATAAACGGGGTGAAGTGGGTGACCCTAATTGGATGAACAAAATTCAGAATACACCATCTAGCAGAAATTTTGACAATAATACTTTATTACAAAATACTGGAAATACTTTTGATAGAGATTTTAATCAAATTATAGGCAAATAAATAAGATAAAAAATGGCAACAATTTTTTCGAAAATTATTAGTGGCGAAATACCTTGTTATAAAATTGCTGAAGATAAGATGCATCTTGCTTTTTTGGATATTAACCCTTTGGCAAAAGGTCATACGTTGGTGATTCCGAAATTTGAAACCGATAATATTTTTGATTTAAGTGATTCAGATTTATCATCTCTTCATTTGTTTGCTAAAAAAGTTGCCACAGCTTTACAAAAATCAATTCATTGTAAAAAAATTGGTGTAGCAATAGTTGGTTTAGAAGTAGCACATGCACATATTCATTTAATACCTATCAATAAAGTAGGCGATATGAATTTTGCAAACTCAAAATTAATTTTATCGGCAGATGAACTGATGGAAATTCAACAAAGTATTATTTGCAATTTATAATTTTTTAACCCATTTATTTTATACGCAATAATTTTCAAAACACTAATCTGCTATTTTTGTTTTAATGTTAAGTTTCAAATATTAAAATAGGTTTGCTTTGTTAATCAAAAAATAAGATATTTGACCCGTAAATAAAATATAAACAAAAACAAATAGCTTGAGTACACCTCCAAACAACAGACCAACAACGGGCAATAGTGGTCAAAGACCAGCCACTCCTTTTCAAGCCCGACCGGCATTTAAGCCAAATGCACCAAGGCCTTATAATCGTGGGCCACAACGTAAAGAACAAGAACACAGAATCAATGAAGGCATTGTTGCATTAAAAGTTCGTGTGGTTGGTGAATTGGTTGAACCTGGCGTTTATGATACCTACAAAATGTTGCAATTGGCTCGTGAAAATGAGGTTGATTTGGTTGAAATTAGTCCGAATGCTGACCCACCAGTTTGTAGATTAATTGATTACAATAAATATTTGTACGAAAAAAAGCGTAAAGAAAAGGAAGCAAAAGCCGCTTCAAAAGCGCAATTGATGAAAGAAATTAGATTTACTCCTAATACGGATGATCATGATTTTGATTTCAAAGTAAAACATTCCATTGAATTTTTGAAAGAAGGAAACAAAGTAAGAGCCTACGTTCAGTTTAAGGGTAGAGCAATTGTATATGCTGATAGAGGGCAATTATTATTATTGAAATTTGCTCAACAATTAGAAGAATATGGCGTTCCTGATCAAATGCCAAAATTAGAGGGTAAAAAAATGTTCATCACATTAGCACCTAAAAAGAAACATAAATAAAACCTTATGGTTAAATTTATTTTAGAATTATTTGTATTATATGTTATTTACAAATTAATTGTAAATCTGATTATTCCTATTGTTCAGGTATCAAAAAAAACCAAACGAATGATGGATGAAATGAATCAACAGCAAGCTAATTCAAGTACACAAAATACACCCCATTCATCATCGGTACCCAAAACAAAAAAGCACAATGATGAATATATTGATTACGAAGAAGTGAAATAAAAAAGCATGAATTTATTACAACTCACCACATTAATTCAGCAACGGAAAAGTTTTCTATGTGTTGGATTAGATGCCGATTTATCAAAAATTCCTGCTCATTTATTAACAACTGATGACCCTGTTTTTGAATTTAACAAACAGATTATTGATGCTACCGGAGACTATTGTGTAGCTTATAAACCCAACACAGCATTTTATGAAACAAATGGTAGCAAAGGTTGGGAAAGCTTGCAAAAAACAGTAGATTATATTGGCACTTCACACTTTATTATTGCAGATGCAAAACGTGGTGATATTGGTAATACAGCGCAAGCTTATGCAAAAGCTTTTTTTGAAAATATGAATTGTGATTCAGTAACCATTTCACCTTATATGGGTGGCGATGCAGTAAAACCATTTTTGCAATATGAAAATAAATTTGCCATTATTTTAGCACTAACAAGTAATGAAGGAGCTAAAGATTTTCAATTTATTTCATCTGATAATCAACCACTTTACGAGCATGTAATTAGAAAGGCTGCTAATTGGGGAACTGAGGAAAATATCATGTTTGTAGTTGGCGCTACAAAGCCTGAATATTTTAAACATATTAGAGCTTTAGCACCCAATCACTTTTTATTAGTACCTGGTGTTGGCGCTCAAGGTGGCACTGTAGCCGATGTTTGCAAATTTGGGTTAAATAAAAATATTGGTTTATTAATAAATGTAAGCAGGGAAATATTATACGCATCACCTAATATTGATTTTGCTGAAAAAGCGAAAATGGTGGCACATAAGTATCAAATTGAAATGAGTAATTATTTCAACTAATTTTTAATACTTGATAAAAAATCCTTCAAAATATTCATCTCAAAAAATTTTATACTTTATAGTTTTAAATTATTTTTGTAGCCTAACTAAAAAATAAAAATGAGTCATTCAAATCACGAAGAAACAAGCAGTAGCAATCAGCCTACAAATTATTTATTCAGAATTATTTTAGCATTTGTATTTATTATTTCAGTAGGTACATTGCTACGATTGGTTATTGGTAACCAACAATGCAAACATTGCAGTATTTGTGCTACTTGTACAACTTGTGAAGAAGAAAATATTGAAACATCAATGCATCAGCAATATTGGGGCGAAGAAAGTTGCAATGGCAAAACATGTTGTGGCGAAGGAGAAGAGGAATGTGGCGAAAAGAAAGCTGAATGCAGCGCTGAAGAAAAAAAAGAGTGTTGTAAAGGTGAGCATGAAAAAGCTGAAGTGAAAGCTGAAGAAAAAACTGAATCAGAAGAACATCATCATTAATTCAATAAAACAAAATTTAAAAAATCCTAAATTGGCTTGCCGTTTAGGATTTTTTTTTATCTAATCAAATCAATAAAAAATGAGTAACAAAGAATTTACTTGCATCATTTATTCAGTAGAAAATAATATTGCAAACATTACATTGAACAGGCCCGATGTATTCAATGCTTTTAATAATGATATGAGTTTTGAATTGCAGGATGCCTTAAAATTAGCTACTAACGATGCCGAAGTAAGAGCAGTTGTGCTTACTGGAAATGGGAAAGCATTTTGTAGCGGTCAGGATTTAAAAGACATCAAACAAGCAACCGGAAAACGTGATTTAAGTGAATCGTTATACAAGCGATATAACCCAATTATAAAGGCAATGCGCAATATGCCTAAGCCCATTATTTGTAAATTGAATGGTGTAGCAGCAGGTGCAGGATGTAGCTTGGCTTTAGCTTCAGATATTATTGTGGCTGATGAAAAATCGAGTTTGATTGAAGTTTTTGTAAATGTTGGTTTGGTATTGGATAGTGGTTCATCTTATTTTTTACCTAGAATTGTAGGCAGCACAAAAGCATTTGAATTGGCCACTATGGGCTCAAAAGTTTTAGCAGCCGAAGCCTTACAACTGGGTTTGGTGAATAAAGTGGTATCAACTGAGCAATTAGATGAAACTGTGAAATTTTATACTGATTATTATAAACAAGCACCCACTAAAGCAATAGGAATGATGAAAAAAATGTTGAATAAATCATTTCATTCTGATTTAGATACTATGTTAGAGTATGAAGCATATTGTCAGAAAATTGCTGGCTACACTTACGATTATGCTGAAGGAACTTTGGCATTTAATGAAAAAAGAAAACCTGAATTTAAAGGTGAATAAGTATGCTGAATAAACTCATTTTTATTCTAATTTCAATTGTTATTATCAGCTCTTGTAATAGAAATGAAACGATTAAAATTATTCATTATTGGAACAATGATTCAACAAAAATAAAAGAGCAGTTTGATGTTTTTAAAGCCCAGCAAGGCAT
>JBEANU010000232.1:0-8679 GCA_041165265.1 Bacteroidota bacterium
CACAATTTCAAATTGATATTTCAACTTTATCAAATGGCATTTATTTTATTAAAGCAATTGATAAAAATGGAAATAGGATGAATGGAAAATTTGTGAAAGAATAAATTTGAACAGCATTATAATACCTATTTGTGCTAGGCTTAGGTTTAATTTTATTGCTATCAAAAACAGATTAAAAAATAGTGGCGCTTATTTACTTTATCCTTAATTAATTTACCTTGCCAGTAATTGAATTGCACGATGTTAAAAAATCATATTTTCTAGGAAATGCTGCCGTTCCTGTGCTTCATGGCATTTCATTGAATATTGAAAAAAATGATTTTGTGGCATTAATGGGCCCTAGTGGAAGTGGTAAATCAACCTTGATGAATATTTTAGGATGTTTGGATACCGCCACATCCGGAAAATATACCATCAACCAAATTGATGTAAGTGTGGCTAATGATAATCAATTAGCAGAAATTAGAAATAAAGAAATTGGGTTTGTATTTCAATCATTTAATTTATTACCTCGATTAACCGCTTTTGAAAATGTGGCTCTGCCATTGGTTTATGCAGGTATTGATAAAAAAACAAGAGAAGAAAAAGCAATTGAAAAGTTGAAAGCCGTAGGCTTGTACGAACGCATGCAGCATAAACCTAATGAACTTTCAGGCGGACAAAACCAAAGGGTAGCTTTTGCCAGAGCATTAATTAATAATCCGTCCATCATATTAGCCGATGAACCTACTGGTAATTTAGATTCAAAAACATCTCAAGAAATTATGGATTTATTGGTGGACATTCATGCTAAAGGTAATACCGTAATATTGGTAACCCATGAAGAAGACATTGCCAATTATGCTCATCGCATCATTCGATTAAAAGATGGATTAATTGAAAGTGATATAAAAAATAAATAAATAAATACATACTATTAGGTTTGGCGAACCTCCAAGGTTCGCCAAATCTTTTTAAAAAAAATTGTAAATGAAACAATACGGTTTAATAGGGTTTCCATTGGAACATTCTTTCTCCAAAAAATATTTTACCGAAAAATTTATTACCGAAAATATTGCAAATTGCAGTTACGAAAATTTTGAATTGGCAAAAATTGAAGATTTTATTTCATTAAAAAATAAGCATCAAAATTTGTGTGGATTGAATGTTACAATTCCTTACAAACAAAGCATCATTCCGTTTTTAGATGAGTTAGATGAAACAGCGCAACAAGTAGGTGCTGTGAACACAATCAAATTTTATAACGGAAAATGTATTGGCTATAACACTGATGTGATTGGATTTGAAAAAACATTTTCGCCTTTGGTAAAACCTCATCATTTATTCGCTTTGATTTTTGGTAATGGTGGCGCTACTAAAAGTGTTGAATATGTTTTGAAAAAAATAGGTATCCATTATCAAATTGTGAGTAGAAATCCGTGTGTAAATCAATTAAGCTATGATGATATAAATTTATTTACCATGCGTCAGTTTCATGTACTGATTAATTGTACGCCAGTAGGGATGTTTCCAAATGAAAATGATGTTTTGAATATTCCTTATGACTATATTAATTCAAAATTTTTGTGCTACGATTTAATATACAACCCAAAGGAAACTGAATTTTTAAAACAAGCTAAATCAAAAATGGCAGTTACTAAAAATGGATATGAAATGCTAATTCAGCAAGCCGAAGCAGCCTGGCAAATCTGGAGTGATAAATAAAGCTTAATCTATACTTGCCAATTCTTCCCATTTGTTCATCAGTGCAGTTAATTCAGTTTTTAGTTTTTGATGTTCGTTGAACAATTTTTTGTAATCATCGCCCTGAAAGTCAGTCATGTTGCCCATTTTAGCTTCAATCACTGCAATAGCATGTTCAGTAGTTGAAATTTTTTCTTCACAATTTTTCAAATCTTTTTTACGTCGTTCAGCATCTTTATCATCTGTTCTGCTATCCAGTTTATCCTCTTTATTTTTCTTTTCTTTTGCCTTTAAATTAGCAGCCATTTGTTCTTCAAAATCCCTAATATTCGTCAGCTTTTTTTGTTCTAAAAAATAATTAATATCACCCAAATATTCTTTCACATTACCATCCAAAAATTCAAAAGTTTTTGAGGCTAAGCCGGCTAAAAAATCTCTATCATGGCTAATAATAATGATAGTGCCATTAAACCTTTCCAATGAAGCTTTCAATACTTCAATACTTCTAATATCTAAGTGGTTAGTAGGTTCATCTAATATCAAAACATTGTGTTCTTCCAACATTAATTTGGCCAAGCTTAATCTGCTTTTTTCACCACCGCTTAATACTTTTACTTTTTTGGTAACATTATCGCCACTAAATAAAAATGCACCTAGTAAGCTTCTTGCATTTATATCAACGCCTGGTCTCAAGGCGTTTTCAATAGTTTCAAGCACAGTATCATTACTTTCTAATTTTTCAGATTGGTGCTGCGCATAGTAACCAATGGATACGTTGGTGCCAAGATCTAACATTCCTTCAAAATTTTCTTCACCTACAATCATCTTACCCATCGTAGTTTTTCCCATTCCGTTTTTACCCACAAATCCTACCTTTTCACCACGTTCAATTTTTAAACCTACATTTTTTAAAATATTTTTTTCACCATAACTTTTGCTCAAATTTTTTACTTCAACAACTGTTAATCCACTTCGTGGCGCATCCGGAAACGAAAATTTCATAGATGAGGTATCATCATTGTCAATTTCCATCACCTCCATTTTATCTAATTTTTTTATTAGCGATTGAGCCATGGTGGCTTTACTTGCTTTTGCTCTAAATTTATCAATCAAGGCTTCAGTACGCTCATATTCTTTCATCTGATTTTTTTGTGTAGCCAATTGCAGTTCACGTTGAGTTACACGTTCAATCAAATAATCATCATATTTGCATTTATAATCATAAATTTTTTGATTACTGATTTCAATCGTTCGGTTGGTAACCGTGTTCAAAAAAGTTCTATCATGGCTTACCATCAGCACAACGCCTGAATAGTTATTCATCCATTCCTCTAACCATTGAATGCTTTCAATATCCAAGTGATTGGTAGGTTCATCCAATAATATCACATCAGGATGTTGTAATAAAATTTTTGCTAATTCAATTCGCATTAACCAACCACCGCTTAATTCCGAAGTGTGTCTATCAAAATCAGTTTGTTTAAAACCTAAGCCCTCTAACACTTTTATGGTATCCGCCTCAATAGTTTCAGCACCCAAAATATCCATCCGCTCCATAATATCACTTTGCTCAACCAACCAATCCATGTATTTTTCATGATTAGGGTCAGTATTAATAATAAGGTCAGTGATTTCTTCCAATCGCTTTTGTAAACGCATAATTTCATCAAAAGCAGTTTTAGTTTCATTCAAAACTGTTTTATCCAAACTCACTTTTAAATCTTGCGGTAAATAGCAAATTTTAGTACCCTTAGCCACATCCACCGAGCCATCAGTACTGGTTTGCCAGCCAGCAATAATTTTCATTAAGGTTGATTTGCCGGCACCATTTTTACCGGCTAATCCCACACGTTCACGTGGATTAAGTACAAAACTAACATTGTCAAAAAGCACGGTGGCTCCAAATTTTACGGATACTGAATTAACTGTTAACATAAGGGCGGCGAAGATAATTCAACTTAATAGTTTTTGGTAGTAAGTAGGCACTAAATTGAAAAAAAATTGGGCGGCATACGGGCTATCCGTTTCAATCTTTTTGCCCTTTGTTGATTGCAGTTTAAAAGTGAAATTAAAATTTAACTGTAGTATCGTCATAAAACTCAAACACAGGGCAAAAAGGATTTTCACTACTATCCCTGCCGCAATACAACTGAGGTTTTGTTAAAACTGATACATAAATTTAATCATGGCTACCTTGCCATTTTGCATCCGTTTATCCTTAATTTTTATTTTAAATTCGTTTACACGTAATACACCCAAAAATTCATCAACCCCCATTGAGCTAATGGTATTGCCGTTTTCATCAACTTGAATGGCCGATGCATTACCATTAAAATACGAAGGCGCATATTTATCACCCGATTCAAACCTTGTATCATAATTTACCGTAGGGTTTGCCATTGTTACCAAATAGGCTTCAAAAGTGGCAGGTAAATTTTGATTATCTTTTGCAATAGCATCTACTGATTTTTTAATATCTAACATTGGCTTTTTTTCAACCGATACCGTTGTGTTTTTAGGTTGAACAGTTTGTTTTTTTTCAGCAATAGGTTCTGTTTTTTTCTCTTCGGCTTGCACTATCACTTTTTCATCAACAACTGCTACCGAATCAACATTTGATGAATCTACTGACATAGCCATGGTACTACTATCCATATTCATATCATCATATGGCGTCACCTCAACAGTGTCTTTTTTCTCAACTATTTTTTTGCCAAAAAAAGTTCCTTCATGCTGAAATTTTAGGATAGCCAATGTTAAAATAATAATAGAAATAAAAATTAAAGTAATAGGTAAATACGGAATCTTATTTTTGTTTACTTCATCAGTTTTTTTAATAGCTGGCGCTACCATATTTTGATTCGGTTGATTTTGTTCGGGCGTTTGCTCAGTTGTAAAATCACTCATATAGGTTCGGTTTATTAATGTTTACTTAAATTATCAATCACAAATGAAATACATTTTTTTAAAATATTTTTGGCAAAATTAATCTTTAGGCAAATTTAGCTGATGCATCAATCGGTGTACAATGGGCGATAGCAATACACCTACACTAGTAATAAAAATTACACCACTAATGATAGCATAAAATGAAGCAAATATTTTGCCCGTATTATTATCAATGTTGCTAGTAGGCCCCATACCAGATAATATCATACTTGAATTTAGTAATGAATCAATCCATGAAAAATTGCATGTAATGTGGTATCCAACAATACCAACAATTAGCCAAACGGATAAGCCGAATGCAGCAATAAATGATGTTTTGAGTAAGCGTTTTATCACAGTACTATGTGATGCTAATGGTTCATGTTTCTTTTCGTACATAATCTTATTTTGATTTAAAAATACAAATATCATGGCATTATCATTTTATAAATTTATTTTGCAGTTCAAAATATTTTTTTAGATTTGTCTAAATTTTTATTTTTACTATTATAAAATAATGCACACATTTACCGAAGAAAATTATTTAAAATCAATTTTTCATTTATCAAAAAATGAATTGGATACGGTTTCAACCAATGCAATTGCTGCTGATATAAACACTGCCGCCGCTACTGTAACGGATATGCTAAAAAAATTGGCGGATAAAAAATTAATTAAATACCAAAAATATAAAGGTGTTTTATTAACAAAATCAGGTTTAACGGCAGCTGGTAAAATTGTACGAAAACATAGATTATGGGAAACTTTTTTAGTGAATAAATTAAATTTTGGGTGGGATGAAGTGCATGAATTAGCGGAACAATTGGAGCACATTAAAAGTGATGAATTAATGGATAGAATGGATAAATTTTTGGGCTTTCCAAAATTTGACCCTCATGGCGATTGCATTCCAGATAAAAATGGTAATATGCCTTCTATCATCACTCAACCATTACATAATGCCGCTTCAAATTCATCATACCAATTGGTAGGTGTATCTCAACAATCAACATCTTTTTTAAAAATGTTAGATAAATTGAAAATAAAAATTGGATGCAAAATAAAAGTAATGGACAAACACCATTTTGATGGTTCACTGCAAGTAAGAATTGACAATCAAACGGCTATTAATATTTCAGAAATGGTAGCCAAAAACTTAATTGTAAAATGACGGCAAAAGAAATCATTCATAAATCATTAGATGAAGTTAATGGCACTGTAAAAACGTATGCTACAGGAAGTTTTTTTAAAAAATTTTTAGCATTCAGCGGCCCTGCATATATGGTAAGCGTAGGCTATATGGACCCTGGCAATTGGGCAACGGATATTGCAGGCGGTAGTCAGTTTGGATACCAATTATTATGGATTTTATTGATGAGTAATTTGATGGCTTTATTGCTTCAAACTTTATCTGCCCGATTGGGCTTAGTTACTGGATTAGATTTGGCTCAAGCATCACGGCAATATTATAAACCATGGATAAACATTTCGCTTTTTGTGTATGCTCAAATTGCTATTATTGCTTGCGATTTGGCTGAAGTTTTAGGCTTTGCAATTGGGTTAAAATTATTAACAGGAATTGATTTAATTTATGGTGTTATGATTAGTGTGTTTGATACTTTTTTAATTTTATTATTACAGCGATACGGCATTCGTAAATTAGAAGCTTTTATTTTAGCATTAGTCATCATTATTGGGTGTTCATTTTTTGTTGAATTATTTTTAGCCAAACCTGCTATTGTAGAAGTGGCAAAAGGTTTTATCCCATCATCACTTAGCAATGAAGCCTTGCTAATTGCAACAGGAATTATAGGCGCTACTGTAATGCCGCACAATCTATACCTTCATTCCGCATTGGTGCAAACCCGAAAAGTAGAAAAAACATCGGCACACATTAAAACAGCTTTGAAATTTAATTTCATTGATTCAAGCATTGCTTTGAATTTAGCTTTTTTTGTAAACGCTGGTATTTTGATTTTATCCGCATCAGCTTTTCATCACAATGGCCTAAATAATGTGGGTGAAATTACAGATGCCCACCAATTACTAAACAAAATATTAGGAACTCAACTGGCACCCATTTTATTTGCTGTTGCTTTAATTGCATCGGGTCAAAGTAGTACTATTACTGGTACTTTGGCAGGGCAAATAATTATGGAAGGATATTTAGATTTAAAAATGAAACCATGGCTGCGCCGATTATTAACTCGTTCATTAGCTATTATTCCGGCCGTAATAACTTTAATTTATTTTGGTGAAAACAAACTTACTGCATTGCTAATAACTAGCCAAGTGGTGTTGAGTATGCAACTTGGATTTGCTGTAATTCCTTTAATTCATTTTGTAAGCGATAAAAAAATAATGGGCGATTATGTAATAAAAAACTGGATGAAAATTGCAGCTTGGTTATCATCATTTGTAATACTTACGCTCAATATAAAATTAGTGTGGGTACACGTAAATTATTGGATGAATGCTGATGGTGGATTTACCAATACTTTAATAAAAGTATCCATTATTCCGGTGTTGGCATTTTCATTTTTTTTATTGATTTATGTAATCGTGAAGCCGATATTAGGAAAAGAAAATTTGTAAATCTGTTTTTTATTTTTTACAAATTTAAGTTTTAAAATTGGTTCATTCTTCCATTATTTTTATTCAAAATAAAAATTTCCCCATTCATCTTTTTCATCCGTTGATTTATCGAATGCTGCAACCCATTCTAAAAATAATTTCTTGAAAATGATAGATTCATTTTTTATTAATTCAGCGTAAGTGTCATCGCAAAGCTTAAACATTTTCAAAGTATGATATTGCATATACAAACTTTTAGCATGATAGCGAATGAGCATAGCATTTTCAATCTTAGCTTGATAAATATCGCAGCCATGAGCACCAGCTATTTTAGGGCAAAGCATCATAGCATCTTGCAACATAATTTCAGTTACCGATTTCATTTTATGGTCGTCATCAATGGCATCAACCAATGCCAACACCAATTCCATCAACCGTTTGGCTTGTTTATAAACAGGTAAGTTGCGAAGCTTTTGATGATCTTCTTCAATTTCTTTTCTTATTTCATCATCATTCACTTCATCATCGTCATCATCAAAGTTTCCAGATGAAAATTTCCTTAAAGCATCATCGTTTGAAAAATTATTTTCATCGTCGTCATTTTGTTCATCATCAAAAAAATTATCGTCTTCGTGTTTCATTTTTTATAGTTTTAGCAATTAAGAACGATGAAATTATTAATAAATATTCACTTACCAAATAACTCCAGTAAGGAATCATCGAAATTTTTGCTGGATAAAAAATAGGAGTACCACCGCCATAAGCATCTCTAACAACATGTGATGCAATGGCTACAAAAACTAGCCAAGTCCATTTTTTATTTTTTGTGATAATGAAATAAATAATGGCTGCTGCAATAGCAAACGTAATGCTATGCGTTGCAGGACGCATGGTGAGTGAAATAGCTTGGGTTAATGAAAAAGAAAAGTTGACAATAAAATGGTCTAAATCAAGCAGCGATGCGATTAAGAAAACGATGATAGTATTTTGCAAAAGTTTGGCGAACCTCAAAGGTTCGCCAAACTTATTAGTTGAGATAATTGGTAAAGCAATCAAAACTGCAATCATGCCATGTACCCAATTATCATACAAACCCCAATATTCTTGTTTGAAAAAATAATGTTTATGAATTAACCAATCGCTTATATGGCAGAATGGAAGGAGTATTAATAAAGCATAAATGACTAAGTTTCTATGCTTATTTATTGCCCACATAATTTTCATTTGAATAACCACCTAAACCGCCTGAATATCCTCTGCCATTTATTGTTTTAAGCTTTATATTAAATGTGTCTACGTAAAGAGAATGCACAAAAGTATCTGAACTGAAATAGTAAATTCCGTTAATAGAATCTTTATGATTGAATTTTAAAATTTGATTGTATCGTTTGCAAAGTAATTGTGTTGGTTGATTGGTTACAGCATCAAATTCGATATTAGCGTTGTATGTAGAATCAAAAAATCTATAAGGTTGACCGCCTTGTCCTGTAAGGT